>JAAFHS010000030.1 GCA_013298485.1 Rhodobacterales bacterium | reverse complement strand
CCGTTGTCGTTGAAACGGCAAGCATCATTTCCCCGGTCACAGCGTCTATTTCCCCGATTGTGACAGGATCGGAAGTGGAGGGCGAGGCGTTGGTCGTTCTTGCGGCATCCCCCGTCACTGCAGCACCTGCTCGCCCGCGCGCTGTGCCGGGCGCAGGCGGGCTGCCGCAACCATCGGTTATTCTGGGTGAGACAGCGACACTTGCATCGCTGGCGACCCCTGCCCCGGATCAGCTGCTTGACTATACCGATATCGCGGCCAGGCAGGCCCTGAAGACATCTGATGCGGCCGAATATGAGCGGTTGATCCTGACGGGCGCCTATGATCCGCCACCCGAACAACTGGCTGTCGCGGTGCAGACCGAGCTGGCCCGGATGAACTGCTATACGACGACCATTGATGGGGCTTGGGGCAACGGGTCACGACGGGCCCTTCAGCGCTATTTCGATACATTACAGGTCGCAGCACCATCACAGGATCCGACGGTCGAGATCTTCCGGCAATTGCTGCAGAAGGATGATGTTGCCTGTCCGGATGTGGTGGCCCCCGCGGCTGCTGCCCCGGCACCGCGTCAATCTGCTGCACCGGCGCAGGCAGCACCCCGCCAGGCGGCGCCTGCGCCACAACCTGCGGCACCCGCACCCACCGAGGGGCGGCGCATCCGGCAAAACAACGGAACCGGGGCGTTCCGGTAAGGGAAAAGCGGGATGGAAGTCGACCCGCAGTTCAAGCGTACCGGGGCGTTGTCGTCCAAGCGGCGCGCGGCGCGGCTGCGCAGGCGATTGGCGGGTGGGGCGGCGGTTATCCTGATGGTCGCGACGCTGGGCTGGATCGGGCGTGGACTTTTCACGGGCGGGCCAGAGATCGATATTGCCGCGACGGATGGGCAGGCCGTTCAGGTGGATGCGGGCGATCAGGCGGCCCCCGTGATCCGGGTTGAAACACCGTTTGTGGATATCGCGGGCGATCCGATGATCCTGCGCTTTGAACGTGCCGGCACGGCGCGGGCGCAGGCTTTGCCCGGCCCACCAACGCTGGATGCAGTGCGGTTCGGCCCGGTTTTGCCAGAACGGTTCGTGCTGGTGGAAGACGCAATGGTAGTGAAAGAGCGGGCCTTGATGACAGCCCTGCCATCAAGCCGTGAGGATTTTGCCTTCTTTCAGGCGACACAAAGCCAGACCTTTCAGGCCGAATCCCTGCCGCAGGCCGAGTTGCCCGCAGAGCCCTTGCAGGAGACGGGCGATGAAGTCGTGGTGGCAGAAGGCGACAACAGTTGGGGCGAGTCATTGGGGGGTGAGGGAACAACGGTCAGCTATACAGAGACCGCGATCCAGAACACGACGAGCATCGCCTATGTGCGCCCGGAAACCGCGCGCCAACCGATCTTTGCCGATATCGTCCTGCGGGTAGAGGCGGCACGGTCTGTTGCAGATGTACTCGCGTCCAACGGATTTACGAAAGAGGCGGCAGAGGCGTTTCAGGCCACTGCAGAGCCACATCTGGCCGATCTTTTGGCGATGGCACCGGGCAGTATCGTGGCAATCCGGTACCGTCCGGTGAAGGACGCGCCCGAGGTGTTGAACCTGTCACTGTATGGGCCGGATGGATTTATCGGCAGTCTGTCACGGCTGGGTCAGGGCCGCTATGGGCCGGGGGCGGATGCCTGGATCGATGATGACCTGCCGCGCCTTGCATCGGCCCAAGGCGGGGCCGAACCCTTGGCGGTGCAGGACTTCCGGATGCTCGACGGGTTCTACAGCGCTGCAATCCGCAACGGCGTGCCCACACAGCTGGTGGGCGAGGCGATCGTACTGATGTCAAAGGCATATGACATGGAGGCGATCGCGGCGGAAGGCGACAGGATGACCCTTCTTTATGCGCCCGATCCGGCGGGCTCAGGCGGGGGGCCAGGGCAGATTTTGTTTGCAGGCATCAGCGGGCCGTCTGGCGAGAAAATCTGCTATGTCACCGCGAGCAAGGCCGATCCAGGTAACTATAGCTGTTTTCGACCCGGGGGAGGAGCGGCCACGTTGGGCAGTCTGGGCGGCGGGTTGATCACGCCGACGCAAGGCACCCTTACATCCACCTTCGGGCCACGCTTTCACCCGATCCTGAAGGTGACGAAACTGCATGCCGGGGTCGATTGGGCAGCCCCCACCGGAACACCGATCATGGCAGCCGGGGCCGGTACGATTGCCTATGCGGGCGATGCCTCCGGGTACGGCAATGTGGTCTACATTGATCACGCGGGCGGCATTCAGACCCGATACGCGCATATGAGCGCCTTTGCAGCGGGCATAAAGACCGGCGGCATCGTCAAAGCGGGCGATCTGATTGGCTATATCGGCACGACGGGACGATCGACCGGACCGCATTTGCATTTCGAAGTACATGTGAACGGCACGCCCGTGGACCCGTTCAGTCTGGGCGGCGGCGGCGCTGCGACAGGGGGTGGTGGGCTGGCGGCATCCGACGCGGTGGAGCAGTTGACGGATGTCATCATCCATGTGGAAAGCGGCGGCAACGCATCAGCCAGGAACCCCCTGTCATCCGCCACGGGATTGGGCCAGTTCATTGCGAGTACTTGGTTGCGGATGATGCGGGATTATCGTCCCGATCTTGCTGCAAACATGTCGCGGCAAGAACTGCTTGACCTGCGGCTGGACCCGACGCTGTCACGCGAGATGGTGCAAAACTTGGCGCGCGAGAATGAAAGCTTCCTACGCAGCAAGGGCCATCAGATCACAGCAGGGCGGTTGTATCTGGCGCATTTTCTGGGGCCGTCCGGGGCGGATCAGGCGCTGTCAGCACAGGACGGCCAGATGGTGCTGGCGGTGATGGGGGCCGGCGTTGTCAGTGCGAACCCGTTTCTGACGAATTACACGATTGGCGATCTGAAGGCCTGGGCCGACCGCAAGATGGGGGTGAGCGTCGCAGCCGGAACAACCGTGACCGCGGCTGCACCAATCCCTGACGAAGTGAAGGTCTATATGGATATTGTCGACCAGATTCTGGCCGAGGCGCGGGGCGAGGCGGCAGAGGAACCAACCACAGAAGATATCGTTGCAGCACCCTGATGGTCGCACCCCACCAGAGCAAATTTTGTTCCGGTGAGGTGAATGCCTAGCTGACTTACGTTGCGGGACGCTGGCGCGAGACAGAAAGATTATTATCCATCCATGCCTTGATTTTTTCGCCGGCACGGCTTTCCATGTCTAACGTGACATTGGTAAAATCCTGACGGTCCGCTTCGCGCTTGGCAGCCATGGCACCTTTTATTCCTGCAGCCGACCCTGCCGCGACAATGGCGCTCTTCTCGGCGGTTGTCAGTTCTTCGATTTTTCCGGAGGCACCCGCCTTTTTCCAAGGGGTGCCACCCATCGCGCCGTGGGTACACATGAAAAACGCCTGCTTGTAGTTTTCAGGTACTTCACCGGAATCGGCGCAGTTGCCGAACATTTCGCGTGATCCTGCCTTCGGGTCGCGACGGGCATGGTAGCACATTGCAACGTTGGACGGCACCGTATCAACATGCGAGTTCGGTAGCTCAGACCGATCAACCGCATCAAAGAGCAGCATCGCATGCACGCGAATGGCGTCCTGTTTCAACTGATAGGCAATTTCAGTGACCGCAGCACCACCCCGGCTGTAACCTGACAAAAAGATGCGATACGTCTGATTTGCGCGCTTCGCTTCGATCAGCTTGTTTTGGACCCATTTAAGCCCATTGCTTGCCAATGTCGGCGTTTCCCCGCCCAACATGCCAGGCCCGCGCACGTAGTAAGCCCGGTTGAAAAAGCCACTTTTGAAGTAGGCCTGCACAAAACTGTCAGCGAACTCCTTCTTATACTCTGCGTTATCACCGGGACCAGAACCGTCTATTCCGACAAAGATATCCATAGATTACCCCAAAAAAAGCCACCTACCCGAACCGATAACCGATCCGGCCTTCCTCCATTACCACTTCGACCGAGGTCATCTTTTCGCCCGACACCATGCGGCTAAGCACCTGGCGTGAAAGATCGGGGAGAATTGAATTTGTGATAATGTTGTCAATCATCCGGCCCCCTGAATCGGGGTCACGGCACTGTTCAACGATATGCGAAAGAACGTCCGCGCCATAGGATAATTTTGCGCCATGCGCATCTTTCAGGCGCTTCGCCACCGCGCCAAGTTTCAGCTTTGTAATGCCGCCCAGAACCTCTGTTCCCAGCGGGAAATAGGGAATCGTGACGATCCGGCCCAGCAGCGCAGGCGGGAACACCTGTTGCAGGGGCGGGCGCAAAGCGGTTTCCACTTCCTCGGGGTTCGGAGTCACGTTTCCTGCATCCGCCATGTCCATGATGACCTCGGTACCGACGTTTGATGTCAGCAGGATAACGCAGTTCTTGAAGTTGATCGGACGGCCATTGCCATCCTCCATGATGCCCTTGTCGAAAACCTGAAAAAACAGCTCGTGCACGTCGGGGTGGGCCTTTTCAATCTCGTCCAGCAGGACGACCGAATACGGCTTGCGCCGCACAGCCTCGGTCAACCGCCCGCCTTCGCCGTACCCAACATAACCGGGGGGAGCACCTTTCAGCAGCGATACAGTATGCGCCTCTTGGAATTCGGACATGTTGATCGTGATGATGTTCTGCTCACCACCATAAATCGCCTCCGCCAGGGCCAGCGCGGTTTCGGTTTTCCCGACGCCAGACGGGCCGCACAGCATGAACACCCCGATAGGTTTGTTGGGGTTGGACAGACCTGCACGGCTGGTTTCGATCCGCTTAGCGATCATCTTCAGGCCGTGATCCTGCCCGATGACGCGTTCACGCAGGGTGTCGGACAGTTTCAGGATGGATTGCAGCTCATCCGCGACCATGCGGCCCGCAGGAATACCAGTCCAATCAGAGATAACGGATGCCACGGCCTGTTCATCGACATGGGCATAAACCATGCGGTCATCCGGGTTGGTGCCATCAAGCTGTGCCATGGCGGCGGTCATCTCGGCCCGCAACGCCTCAGGGTCTTGGGGTTCGCCCATCACTTCAGTGCGCAGACGCAGGATGTTTTCGACGATGGCCTTTTCGGCCTCATACTTGATCTCGAACGCGGCGAGGTCTTCGCGCAGTTTTTCGGCTGCCTTTTCGGCCTCGGCCACGCGTTCGGATTCGTCTTCACCAAGATCGCGCTGGGCGTTCTTGCCTGCAATTTCAGTCTCTAACGCAGCGATTCCCTCACGCAGATCGGCGATGCGCGCGGGTGTTGCGGCCTGTGAGATCGCGACGCGCGCGCAAGCAGTATCGAGCAGACTGACCGCTTTGTCCGGCAGCTGCCGCGAGGGGATATAGCGGGCAGACAGGTTGACAGCAGCCACGATGGCGGCGTCGGAAATGCGCACGCCATGGTGCTTTTCCATGGGGCCAAGAATGCCGCGCAGCATATAGGCGCATTTGGTCGTATCGGGTTCGTCAACATTCACCGGCTGAAAGCGCCGCGTCAAGGCTGGGTCTTTTTCGAAATAAGTACGGTATTCGGCGAATGTCGTGGCACCAATGGTGCGCAGCGTGCCACGTGCAAGGGCGGGTTTCAGCAGGTTTGCGGCGTCACCCGTGCCTGCAGCCCCCCCCGCGCCGATCAGGGTATGTGCCTCGTCGATAAACAGGATGATGGGCGTGGGGCTGGCCTGTACCTCGTCGATCACCGACCGCAGGCGTTGTTCGAATTCGCCCTTCATCGATGCGCCGGCCTGCATGGCACCTATATCCAGCGCATGCAGACGGATGCCTTTCAGCGCGGGCGGTACGTCACCGGAGGCCAGACGCTGCGCAAACCCTTCGACAACAGCAGTTTTGCCAACCCCCGCCTCGCCCGTCAGGATCGGATTGTTCTGGCGGCGGCGCAGCAGGATGTCGATGATCTGGCGGATTTCATCATCGCGACCCACGACCTTGTCCATGCGCCCCGATTCAGCCTCGGCCGTCATGTCTTGTGAGAAGCGGCCAAGCGCCGTGCTTGCGGCCTTGCCGGTGGCGCCTGCCGTTGCAGCTGCGGCAGAGCCTGATGTCAGACCCGACCCATCCATAGGCCGCATGTCTTCTTCTTCGGACCCGGCCCATAGAACGCGGGCATCGCGGCTGATCTGATCAACGCTCATGTCGGCAAACACGGCAGAGTAGCGCAACAGATCGCGCTTCAGGTTCTTGTCATTCAGCAGTGCGACCAGAGCATGGCCCGTTCTGATCTGCACCTCGCCGAAAAACAGGCTGGCATATGTCCAGCTGTGATTCAGGACTGATGACAGCCCTTCGGATATGCCGGGGCTTTCGGTGACATTCTTGTCGAGTGCAGCCATGGCGCGGTCCATGTCTTTCAGCACACGGCCACGGTCGAGCTTCAATTCGTTCAGCGTCACCGAAATATCGGAGTTCTGATTTGCGATGACGTGAAACAGCCAGTGGCACACTTCCACGTTGCGATTCTTTTCGCCCCGCGCCAGACGCATCCCCTGCAAGAAGGCATCATAGCCAAGGCGGTTCATCTTACCTGCGTATTTTTCAATATTGATTTCGGCCATAATGGGTTCCGATCTATGCAGCTTCTGGTGTGTTGAGGGGCAATGCGTAACTTGCGCCGGGGATGAGGCCGGTGCGATTGGCGGGCGGGGCAAGGCTTGCAACCCAGCCGAGCTCGGTTGATTTTCCCAAGACCGCGGCAGGCATTTCATCTGCGGGGATGGACAGCGCGACATCGACATCGACGGATCGGCCGACATACCAACGAACCAAGGCGTGCAACCGGGCATGCAGCGCACCACCAGGCAGAAAATCGCGGTATTCGCGGATCGACCGTGTTCGAAGGGTGATCCTGATTTTGTCGTTCACCGTCGGCACCCGCGCACCAACGTACATGTCGCGCCCCAATGTACTGCCGATCTGACCCAGGCGGTTCGTATTATCCGCCTCAAGGACCATCCAGGACAGCATGTGTTCATCGATCTTGACGTCAGCCCCAAGATCAATCCCGATCATCTGTTCCAACCTCTTGGGACTGCGCACGCGGCCCATGGCGAGAGGGGCAAGATAGATCTTGTTGATATCCGGCAGCAGATCGCGGTTATGAAACGCAGGTGAGCCCATACCCATCAGCGCACCAAGGTAATCGCGGAACCGGTCCCCGGTTTCATGATCAAACTGCGTAATCGCCCGCACATCGGACCAGGATCGGAAGAAAAGCTGCAGAAAGCGCGTGGCGAACACGTCGGTAAAGGCAATAAAGGCGCGATCACCACGATCAAGCCATCGCTTCACCTCTTCGGTCGTGTTCAGGGGCAGCGCACCTTGGGGGCCAAAAAACCCCAGGATGTTATTGCGCAATTCGGGCCTGTTGCCCGTCGTCACATGCGACAGGTCTGATTCGGGAAAAGCAAGCGACGGGTCCTGGCCAATCGTCACGACCTCTTCTTTCAGGGTCGTATTCTTGCCGATCCGGGGGCGTCCCTTGGCACGGCGTTCCATGACCCGCATCAGGGCGAGGAAACCGTACTGATCGGGCGGAATGTCGGTCATAGCAGCGGCCCCGTTCCGGTGCGGGGTGGAAAGGCCACAATCTGCCCACGGTCGGACGACATGATCACCGTCTGCGTGAAACTGTTGACCGATGCATATTCCGCAAAGAACCGGTCCAGCACCGCCCCCAGAAGAATGATGCCACTGCCTTCAAAAGCGGCATCATCCATGGTGACCTTCACCTCGATCCCGCGGGCCGCAAAATAGCCATCCCCTCGGCGGATTGACCGGATGATGGGCCGGGTGGCGACGCTGTCGATGCCACGCAACTGGGCTTCAGTTGTCGTATCCAGTGGATCGACAAACAGCGACAGAATCTCACGCAGGGCTTCGGCCACTTGTTTGCTGTCACCAACGTCCAGCGCGAAATGCGACATCGAGAGATATGAGATCAGCCGCCAGTAATTGTCGCCGGCCGTCATCCGGTGCGGCCCGATGCGTTCCAGTTCGGCCAAGGATTCACGCGGCCTGGACGGCCCGGCCACGCATGCCAGCGTCACGGTCACATCTTCACACATGAAAAAGTCATCCGACCCCGACGCAAGTGGCAGGTCTTCGGGCAGGTGCCGGTTGGAACACAGGGCGCGAATCTGCAGGCGTTGCGCGCGGGTGGTGGTTTCCGCCTCGGGCTCATAGATCGTGATGAAGGTTTCTGTCCCGCGATACCGCTTGCTCGTGCCAAAGCGGCGCTCTTTTTCGGTCAGACGACGCAGTTTGCGACGCGAGGTGTAATAGAGCGCATCGCCCTGTTTCACGCCTTGGGGCGGTAACCCATACAGCGGGAATACCGGGACACGGGCCTGCACTGTCGCATAATGCGCATGCACGGCCAAGATCGAATGAATTTCGTAGTGCGTTATCGGGCTGCTGTCGGGGGTTATGACGAATTCGTGGCGTTTGTGATCAAGCCTGATCTGGCTGGCCGTTTCCTCGAACAGATTTGTGGCCGACGCTGTGTTCAAGCTGAAATGCTTGGCTGAAAGTCGGGCGGCCAGAACCGCATTGCTGCTGCCGAATTCGAACACCACCTGCACCTCGCCTGCGGCGATACGGCTGAGAAACGGGCGCAAGCCGGTCAGACGAAACCCAAGGAAACGGCGTGGAAAAGCGAAAGCCTCACGCAGGCGGGCAAAACCGGCGAATTCGCGGCGATCCCGCGGGAACAAGGGATGGTCACCATCAAGCCCGACCTGCTGCACCTGGGCAGGGTTCAATCGCATGAAAACGGGGTCGCCGTGTTTATCAAGCGTGCGCAGCGATATCCGTTTCAGATCACAAAACAACTGTTCGTAAAGGGCGACGGCCTCTGGCAGGTCCGCAGTCAGATAGACTGGCAGATCATCAACCATGACATCTGATATCGGGCCTGCATCGGCGGAAAGACTGGCATCAACCGGCCGCATCAACCGCAGCACGAGACCCGCCCGCGTACCGGGGGCCACCTCTTTTTCACCCAAGGCCATAATGGGCGCGGGGCTGGCATGATAGTTTGCACCGGCGACCGCCAGCGGCCAGATCGACAGCGGCTCACACAGGCGGAAACGACAGGAAACACGCTGATCCGCGTCGACAAACCGGGCATCGAGGTAGGACCCCGGTTCGAAGTGCAATCCTTCAACAAGATCCTTGTTTGCATAGGGCGGGTTTGCCGCAACAAGGACGCAAGATGGTGTCGGAGCGAGCGAGTCAGGAAATATCTGATTGAGGAGTTCCGCACTGAAGGTCCGAAACTCTTCGTCCATCTTCAATTGGACGCGCGCCGCAAGAAACGCCGATCCCTCCAGCAGCCCTGCGACAGCAGGATCGAGATTTTCTTTTACAAGACCACCAAGACGGTCGGCGATACCTGGGTATTCGCGCGCAAATTCTGCCGAACGTTCGTAGAGCAGGGCCAGTTCACGGTTATAGCTGTCACGGAACGCCTTCTTCACGTCTGCACCCGAAGCCGCGTCATTTGAATTTTGCCGGCACCCAGATCAACCTCGGCCACAAAGTCGAGGGGAACATCCACCGGGCTTGCCACCATATCGGCGCTGATATCAAAGGTCAGGCGCTGTGTGACTGATTCCGCATCGCGGTTCACATTGATCTCGATCGTGCTGGCAATCAGCCGGGGTTCGTGCCGGATCAGGGTTTCCCGGATGAAGCGCGACATCTCGCCCGTCGCGAATGCCTTGTCAGAAAGGGCTGACAGGTCGCTAAAGCCGTAGTTGATGATCGATTTCTGAATATAGGGATAGTCCGCAAGATCGACGATGGCATCGAGGCTGATGGTGTTCATCAGGCTGGCCATGTCCTGCGACAGATGGCGGCGCAGGGTTTCTTCGGTCGTGCCTTCCCGGCGTTCTTTGCTGCGCTGGGAAATTTCGCGATCACCATCACGATAAACCGCCCGGCCATCTTTGCTATCGCCACGTTCCGCGGCGGCGCGAAACACATGCATGAGTGAGACCTGCTTGCGATCCCGTGGTGATCCGGCGTCAGAGGAAGCAGAGCTTTTACGCTGGTTCATGGCAGCGGTCACCTTCGTGCCGACAAAGGGAAATGGTCAAGCGAATGCAGCGGCGGCACAAAAGCTTCGCGGCAACGTGGAAGTCCGGTTGGCAGATTGCGCTGCCAACCGGAAAATCAAGATCAGGACGACCAAGGCTCGTTTGCGGCAACGTCCCAACCGGCAAGCGCTTCGGCACCGGCAACACCATTTGCTTCTTGCAGGGTGTAGGTGATTTCGAACTTGCGGAAGTTCAGCGACAGGCTTTCCACGATCCGGTCCAGACCATCCTTGGAGCCGCCCGTGTCATAGCTGGCAACCATGATGTTGCTGAGGCTGAGTTTGAAATACTCAACCGGAGCATCACCGCCCGACTTGCGGACCGTCAACAGACCTGTGTCGATATGCGTGCCGTTGGCACATTTCTTGACAAGATCATTGGATGCCAGATCGACATACTTTGTGAGGCTGAGATTGCCCACGTCGACTTTGCCGCCACCGCCGCCCGCACCCATATGGGTGGTGCCGCTGTTGGACATATGCCAGCTCCACGACAGCACATCAATCTCGTCCTTGTGGACTGCGTCTTGGGATTCGCCTTTGATGTTGTTGGAAAGTTTCAGAAAAATATCTACGGCCATATCTTCGCTCCTTGTTACAGTATGGCAAGTTTAACGCATTTTCGGCGGTCTCATTTCCCGCCGGGTAGTTTCGAAACCAAGCTCATGCCGATGTCCATCCCTTCCATCTGGAAGTGTGGCTTAAGGAAGAATTTACCCATGTAGTAACCGGGATTCTCCTCATCAGCGATCACCTGAACGGTTGCCCCCGCGAGGGGCTTTTTCGCCTTCTCTTTTTCCGTGGCGCTTTCGGGGTTCGCCGCGACGTATTTGTTGATCCAGGTCTGGAGATCTTTTTCCAGCTGGACCCTGTCAGGGCTAGTTCCGATTTTGTCACGAACCATGCACTTCAGATAATGACTGAAGCGCGAGACGGCGAAGATGTAGGGCAACCGCGAAGACATGTTGTCAGAGGCGGTAGCCAGATCGTCCACATATTTCTTGGGACGATACAACGACTGCGCGCCGATAAAGGCCGCCTTGTCGGTGTGCTTGCGGTGGATCAGGCCAATCAGACCGGCCTTTGACAGCTCGCCCTCGCGGCGGTCGGTGATCGACACCTCGGTCGGGCATTTCAGGTCCTTCGACCCGTCTCCCGTATCGAACGTATGGGTTGGCAGGTTCATCACCTCGCCCCCTGACTGCACGCCGCGGATGCGGACGGTCCAGCCGTGTTCCTTGAATGCGCGATTGATATTCGCTGCCATCGCATGCGCCGCGTTCATCCAGGCGTACATCCCACCCGCATGACCGTCGGTTTCTTCTTCGAAATTGAACTCTTCCACCACGGCCGTACCGTTCTGGCTGTAGGGTTCGCGCGACAGAACACGCGGCATGACAAGGCCAACATAGCGCGAGTTTTCGGAGTCGCGCATCGTGTTCCAAGCGGCATAGTCGGGGGTTTCAAAGATTTCCGACAGGTCGGGCGGATTGCCAATCTCCGTCCAGCTGTCCAGCCCCAGCAG
>JAAFHS010000003.1 GCA_013298485.1 Rhodobacterales bacterium | reverse complement strand
TGCCCGCTACCGACCTGAAAATAATCATGATTTTGCAGCAGAGGCCGATGCGCTGCCCGGCGGTGTGGAGATGATGGCCGGTGACTATCCCGCCGTCGACAATCCCGAATGCCCGCAGCCCGAAGACTGAATATGGTCGAAACACCCTCCACTATCGACGACCGCGCGCGTGCCGCAGCGCCCCAGGGCGGGGGGCGGGTGGGCAATATCGTGCAATCCTGCCCGAAGGTGACGCTGGAGTTCGGCGTGTTTTTTGACGGCACGCTGAACAATGGCCCCAATTCGCGGCGGACGGGCGGCGAAGGCAGCTATGCCAACGCGCCGTCAAATGTCTATTTGCTGTCGCAGATCTACAAGAACAACCGCGACCTCGATACGCGCAACAGTTGCGGTGGCTATCTGCGGCGGATCAGGTCGCTGTACGTGGCGGGGATCGGGACGGTGACGGGGGGCGAGGATTCGCTGTGGGGGGCGGGCCTTGGCTATGGGGCGACCGGGGTAGAGCAGCGGGTGATCGATGCAGCACTGCAGATCGGCGGGCTGATCACGCAGCTGTCCCCGGGGGTTGAACCGAAAGAGATCATCATGGATGTCTTCGGGTTCAGCCGGGGTGCAGCGGCGGCGCGGTATTTCGTGAACTGCTTTCGCCAGGGCTATATCGATGCGCGCAACGCGTTCAACAGCGGGGGCACCCTGCCGCCGGGCCGCAAGGTACGGTTCCGGTTCATCGGGCTGTTCGATACGGTGGCGGCGATCGGTTATGGCAGGAACGACTGGAATGCGCCGATCAACGTGCACCTGAAGGCGGCACAGGCAACGCGGATTTATCATCTGACGGCACAGCATGAGTATCGCCAGAACTTCCGTCTGAACCATAACCTGCCGGGCGGAGGTGCTGCGCGGGGGCTGCCGGGTGCACATTCCGATATCGGCGGGGGTTATCGCGATGTGGGCGATGAGGTCGATATCGCATCGACCGGCAGCCCCAGCTATTCCAGCCGGGTTGCCGCCGAAGCCGCGCGCAGCCGGATGGTTGCGGAATATGCGGCGCAGCGCACCAGGAATGAGGCGATCTGGGTGCGCGAAGGCTGGATCAACGCGAACGAGCCGGTGGGCGGGGCAGTGATGAAGGTGGGGCCGGTGGTGCAGACCATGCGACCGACGGTGGCGGGCATTGCTGTTCCGACCTATTCGTTTGAAGCCCGGCGTGTGCTGTCGCGCCCGTGGGTGCAGCCCGGCCTGTCGCGGATTCCGCTGCGGATCATATACAATGAGGCGGTGGCGCAGGCGGTGCCGTTTCTGTCGCTGCCGACGACCGGGCCCTACGCCGTTCCTGCGGGGCTGTCGTCGGCTGCCGCCACGCTTGTCGGCGGGGGCAGTCTGGGGGCGGTCGAGACGCGGTCCGTGCTGCGCAATTACGGGCATGTGTCGGCCAATGTGGGTGCGACCGGAATGGCGGCGGAGCCGAACCATGTGCGGGTGATCTACCCGAACGATACCAGCCGCGCGAAGTAGCGTCAGGCCAGACCGGTCTCGGCCATGCGCGCGGCGAGGTGGATCATCTTTTCCGCCTCCTCGTGATCCGTGGCGCAGATGGCCTGCAACCTGCCCGTCGGATCCCGGCTTTCAAAGCCGGGGCCGTGAAACACTTCCCAGGCGAGCAGGCGAAACAGGGTATCGGTCTGGGCAAAGCCATAGCGCATCATGCGCGACACGGTGGTGTCGGTCAGATGGCAGAGATCGGCGCGCGGCATGTCCTGCAGCCGTTCGGGAAAAGTTCTGGCCAGAAGGGTTGCCATGTCATCCAGTTGACGGCGGGTCTGGGCCTGCGTCAGGACGGCGATGTCGGTGTCGGACAGGGTAAAGCTGCCCTGCGGGATATGCGGGCCATCGGGCAGGTTCTGCGGTTCGATCACCCACAGTCCGGGATCGTCAGCACCGGGGTCGGGGGCCATGATCGCGTCGATCCGGCCGCCGTCGCGCGGGCGGAACCAGCGTGCGATCAGATCGGGCCGCGTTGCGAGGTTGCCGAAGTACAACGGGGCCACAAAGGGCTCCCAGAAGCGGAAGAAGAAGTCCTTGCCGCGCGTGTCCTTGACACGCAGAAACCGGCGCAGGTGGCTGCGTAAAGCATCCAGCGGCATGTCCGACCGGATCAGGATGCCCGGGCGGGCGTGCCAGAAGGCCCAGGTTGCGGGATGGTCGGGCGCATCGACGGTGAACAGGCTGCGCAGCAGGCGGTCCTGGGGCGTCAGTTGCACAAGCCAAGGTGCTGCATCTGCGGTGCGGTCGGCGGCATCACCGAACAGACAGGCATGGGGCACGTCCGTCCCTGCCAGCCGCATAGGCAACTGCGCAATCAGGGTGGCATCGAGTACGGCAAAAACATGCGGCTGGCCACGCAAGATGGGATCGGTAAGAGGTGCGGGCGTGCTGACCTTGGCCAGCACGCCGAACTGCGCATCAAGGGGTTGAAATCCGGCGATGCGTGTAACGAGCACGCCGATGTCCGGGCGCGGAGTATTCATCGTGGTGCGGTCCTGCCCTGATCGTCAGATTGTCGGCCTTTTACGATGATGTTCCACAGGCCACGCGCGCCTGCAAGACTGAAGAGATCGTGCCGTTGGATCAGTGCACCGTGGCAGCGATATGTGCGGTGAGCGTGGCCTTGGTGCCATTTGACTGCACCGCGCGCAAGGCCGCTGCAAATGCGGCTACAACGCGCGCATCCTGCGCCAGATCGCCGTAAACCGTGCCCATGCGCAGCCATTCCGCCGGATCGGCCTTGGCGGCCAGTGCGCGCGCCTGCAATGCGTCCCAGTCCGGATCGTTAGGTGCGATCACGGCACCGCTGTCAGTCACGCCCGCGCAATAATGGCACCACAGCGCGGACAGAAGGATCAGGCCGTGGGGCATATGGCCCGCCGCCAGATTGTCGCGCAGCGAGGGCACGATGAATTTCGGCTGCCGGTTCGATCCGTCAAGGCACAACCGGCGCACGGTATCGGCGATCTGCGGGTTCGCGAAACGGTCTGCGATCAGGTCAAGATAGGCCGGAATGGATGTGCCGGGCACGGGGGCCACATGGGGCAGCACCTCATCGCGTTCGACCTTCAGAAGGAAGGCCCGGATCAGGGGATTTTCCATCGCCTCATGCACCAGATGGATATCCATCAGACCGGACGGGTAGGCAATGATCGCATGACCGCCGTTCAGGATGCGGATTTTCATCGCCTCGAACGCATGCACCTGATCGGTGAAGGTGACGCCGACCTTTTCCAGTGCGGGGCGTCCCATGGGAAAGTGATCCTCCAGCACCCATTGGCGGAAGCCTTCGCAGGTGACGGGCACGGGATCGTTCAGGCCGAAACTGGCGGCAAGGCTGCGCTCACGCGGCCCCGTCGCTGGCGTGATGCGGTCGACCATGCCGTTGGGGAAGGCGACGTTTGCATCGACCCAATCAGCAAAGGCCGCGTCCTGCAGGCGGGCGAGGCCCGTGACGGTGGCATGGGTGACATGGCCATTGCCGGGCAGGTTGTCGCAGGACATGACGGTAAAGGGCGGTGTGCCTGCTGCATGGCGCGCACGCAGGGCGGCGAGGATGGCACCAAAGGCAGTGACCGGCGCGCCGGGGTCTGCGGCATCATGCAGGATATCGGGGTGGGTGGTGTCGAAGGCACCCGACGCCGCGACGTAATAGCCGCCTTCCGTGACCGTCAGACTGACGATGCGGATGGCAGGATCGGTCATCGCGGCAATCAGCGGGGCGTTGTCATCCTGCACCGGGATGAACCCGGTCATCGCCCCCACCCGCCGCGCGGAATTGCCCGCTGGGTCCAGCGTGATGACGGTTGAGAGGTAATCCTGTGCGGCCAGTGCGTTGCGCATCGCGGCATCGCCCGGGCGCACACCGGCACCCAGGATGGCCCAGTCGTGATCGACCCCGAGGGCGAAGAGATCGTCGAGATACACGGCCATATGCGCACGGTGGAAATTGCCGAGACCGATGTGCACGATGCCCGGTTTCAGGGACGTGCGGTCATAGGCGGGCAAGGTGACAGGCGGGTGCGTGGCGATGGTCATTGTGGCACCTTCGGAAACAGGAATTCAGGAACGGCAAGTAAAACGCGCTGCCGGGTGGACTTGGCAGATTTGGCAAGTGACAAATCTGCCCGCACCTGCCCCCCCAAGGGCAGGCGCGACAAGCGCGCCAGCCGGGGCATGCACGCGCAGATCACACCACTCAGGATCGTCTCCACGCCCCTTGCGCAACGGCGTCCCGCCTTGTGGGCAACGAAACCGATGGTCCTTCCACAGGAAGGCCCATCAGACGGTTTCAAGTTAAGGAAAGAGACGCAGATCACCATCATGCAAGCCAGTTGCCGCCATCGACGCCGTAAGTCTGTCCGACACAGTAATCGCTGTCGGCGCAGGCGAGGAAGATGGCCATGGGGATCAGGTCATCTGCCGTGCCCATGCGCCCGAACGGCACGCCACCGCCCACGATGCGTTTCTTTTCGCCCAAGGGGCGGCCCTCATATCTGGCAAACAGGGCATCGACATGATCCCAGTGTTCGCCATCAACGACACCGGGGGCGATCGCGTTCACGTTGATGCCATGCGCAATCAGGTTCAGGCCCGCACTTTGCGTCAGGCTGATGACGGCGGCCTTGGTCGCGCAATAGACGGCGACAAGGGATTCCCCCCGCCGCCCGGCCTGGGAGGCCATGTTGATGATCTTGCCGCCGGTGCCCTGCGCGATCATCTGTTTTGCTGCAGCCTGCATGGTGAACAGGGCACCCGCGACATTGACGGCAAACAGGCGGTCGTAACTAGCACGCGTGATGTCGGTGATCGGGCAGGCGTCAAACAGGGCGGCATTGTTGACCAGGATATCAAGGCGGCCCATCTGCGCCACGGCGGATGCGATGCCTGCCTCAATGCTGGCCTGATCGGTGACATCCATCTGCACGGCATGGGCCTGCGGGCCAAGATCGGCCACGGCCTGTGCCAGCGCAGCCGCGTTGATATCGGCCAAGGCGACCTGCGCGCCTTCAGCGATATAGGCGCGCGCGAAGGACAGGCCGATCCCGCGCGCCGCCCCGGTGATCAGGGCGCATTTGCCTGCCAGTCTCATGCCATGGTCTTTCCGTCGGCACCAAAGCGGTGCAGCTTGCCAGATACGGGGCCAAAGGCGATCTGGTCGCCATGGGCCACATGCACTTCGCCGGGCGCGCGGACTGTCAGCGTACCCAAGTCACCTGCATTGACCTTGAGGAACGTGTCCGAGCCAAGATGTTCGGCCAGACCCACGGTACCCGTCCACGGGCCTGTGCCAACGGCGATGTGTTCCGGGCGGATGCCGATGGTTGCGGCACCGTGTTTGGCTGCCTCGGCCCCTTCGATCAGGTTCATCCTGGGGCTGCCGATGAAACCTGCGACAAAGGTATTGATGGGGCTGTTGTAGAGTTCCAGCGGGCTGCCGACCTGTTCGATGCGCCCGGCATTCAGGACGACGATCTTGTCGGCCATCGTCATCGCCTCGACCTGATCATGGGTCACATAGATCATCGTGGTGCGCAGGCTCTGGTGCAGTTCGCTGATTTCCTGCCGCATGCCGACGCGCAGGGCGGCATCAAGGTTCGATAGGGGTTCGTCGAACAGGAAGGCCGCCGGTTCGCGCACGATGGCGCGTCCGATGGCCACCCGCTGCCGCTGGCCGCCAGACAGCTGGCCGGGGCGGCGGTCAAGGTAGCTGGCGAGGTTCAGCACCGATGCCGCGCGTTCCACGCGTGCGTTCTGCTCGGTCTCGGACATCCCCGCCATTTTCAGGGGGAAGGCGATGTTCTTGCGCACCGTCATATGCGGATAAAGCGCATAGGACTGGAACACCATCGCAAGGCCGCGCTTGGCCGGGGGCAGGGCGGTGGCGTCGCGGCCGTCGATTTCGATTGTGCCACTCGTCGTATCCTCCAGCCCCGCGATCAGGCGCAGAAGAGTGGATTTGCCGCAGCCCGAGGGGCCGACGAAGACGACGAATTCACCGTCGTTGATGTCAAGGTCGACGCCGGGAATGACGTGCACCTCACCGAACGACTTGCGGACCGCTTTCAGCGTGATCTGTCCCATGGTGCCCTCACTTCACCGCGCCGAACGTCAGGCCGCGGACCAATTGTTTCTGGCTGAACCAGCCAAGGATCAGGATCGGCGCGATTGCCATCGTGCTGGCTGCCGAAAGTTTTGCGTAAAACAGGCCCTGCGGGGCCGAGAAACTGGCGATGAAGGCTGACAGGGGGGCCGCATTCACAGTGGTCAGCGTGATGGTCCAGAACGCCTCGTTCCAGGCGAGAATGACATTGAGAAGCATGGTCGAGGCGATGCCGGGGATGGCCATCGGCGTCAGCACATAGATGATTTCGTTGCGCAGGGACGCGCCGTCCATCCGCGCGGCCTCCAGTATCTCACCGGGGATTTCCTTGAAATAGGTGTAGAGCATCCAGATGATGATCGGCAGGTTCATCAGCATCAGCGCAAGGATCAGCCCGGTGCGGGTGTCGAACAGGCCGGTACGCTGAAAGATCAGATACATCGGGATCAGCACGCCGACGGCGGGCATCATCTTGGTCGACAGCATCCACATCAGCAGATCCTTGGTGCGCCGGCCCGGCACAAATGCCATGGACCAGGCGGCGGGGATGGCGATGGCGAGGCCGAGGAGGGTGGAGCCGATGGAGATGATGACCGAGTTCAGAAAGAAGCGCGGATAGTCGGACCGCGCCCAGACTTCTGCATAATTCTCAAGCGTCCAGTCGGCACCCAGAAATTCAGGCGGTGATGCGACGGCACTCGCCTCGGTCTTGAAACTGGTCAGGATCGTCCAGAGAACGGGGAAGAAAATCAGGAGCCCGACAGCCCAGGCGGCGGCGGTGTAGGCGATCTTCCGTTGGGTGGTGACGGTGCGGGCCATGGTCATCTGCTCCTTACGCGTCGAGGTGCTTGCCGATGCCGCGCATCAGGAAGATGGCGACGATATTGGCAAGGATGACGGCGATCAGCCCTCCGGCGGCGGCACGGCCGATATCCTTGGCGATCAGCGCCTGCTTGTAGATCATGTAGGGCAGCGTGGTGGATGCAGCGCCCGGGCCGCCTTGGGTGGTGGTGAAAATCTCGCCAAAGATGCCCAGCAGAAAAATGGTCTGGATCAGAATGACCACGGTAATGGCGCGGGACAGGTGCGGCAGCACCAGATAGCGGAACCGCGAGACTGCCGATGCGCCGTCCATTTCTGCCGCTTCCATCTGTTCGGACGACATCGATTGCAGGGCGGTCAACAGGATGAGGGTTGCAAAGGGCAGCCATTCCCAGGACACGATGAAGATCACCGAGGACATCGGATAGCTTTCCAGAAACAGGATCGGCTGATACCCCAACCCCTGTGCCGCCGCCGCCAACAAGCCGTTTTGCGGATGCATGAACAGGTTTTCCCAGATCGATGCGGCAACCGGCGGCATGACGAAGAAGGGCGAGATCACCAGAATGCGCAGCGGTCCCTGACCCCAGATCGGCTGGTCGATCAGAATGGCGATCAAGATGCCCAAGATGACGGTGATGATCAGCACACCCCCAACCAGCAACAAGGTGTTGATGATTGCCGTCCAGAAATCGGGCGAGTTCAGGAACCATGCGTAGTTGTTCAAGCCAACCCATCCGCTGCGGTCGGGCGAAAGCAGGCGGTATAGCCGGAATGAGAAATACAGTGTCAGCGCCAACGGCACGATCATCCAGATGAACAGCAGGATGACCGAGGGTGCCACCATCAGGCGGGCGGCCGCGCGGGTGCTTGTCGTGGACATGGGGGCGCTTTCCCTCGAACGGCGTTGACGGCGGGACAGTTGGCGAGGCGGATTTACGTCGGCGCGCAATGACTATTCGCGTCAATGAAGGGGACCGATCCGGCAAAGGGCCGGTCCCCCGTCGTCATACACAAGGTTACTGGTTACTTGATGTAGCCGGCCGAGGTCATCTCGTCGGTTACAAAGGCTTGGGCTTCTGCCAATGCCTCATCCACCGTTTTCTGCCCGGCAAGCGCTGCCGAGAAGATTTCGCCGACACTTGTACCGATGCCCGCGAATTCCGGGATCGCCACAAATTGCACGCCGGTATAGGGCACCGGTTGCACCGTCGGGTGGGTCGGATCGGCCGCGTTGATGCTGTCAATCGTCATCTGGGCGAACGGCAGCGCTGCATATTCGGCATTCGCATAGAGCGAGGTGCGCGTGCCCGGGGGAACGTTTGCCCAGCCTTCCTTGGAAGCCACAAGTGCCAGATAGTCCTTGTTGGTTGCCCATTCAACGAATGTCTTGGCCGCATCGGGCGCGTCAGAGGACGATGGAATGGCCAGAGACCATGCCCACAGCCAATTGGCGCGTTTGCCAAGGCCCGCATCCGGTGCAAGGGCGAAGCCCACGTTGGCAGCAAAGTCAGACTGGTTCGGGTCGATCAGCGAAGACGCCGAAACGGTCGCATCCATGCGCATGGCGCATTTGCCCTGAAGCGACAGGGTCAGGTTTTCGTTGTAGCCGTTGTTGGACGCGCCGGGTGGGCCATACTTGGTCAGCAGTTCGACATAGTCGGTCAGCACGGCCTTCCATTCCGGGCTATCAAACTGGGGCTTCCAGTTTTCATCAAACCAGCGTGCGCCGTAGCTGTTCGCCATCGTCGTCAGGAACGCCATGTTCTCGCCCCAACCGGCCTTGCCACGCAGGCAGATGCCGTAGACGCCGTTGGCAGGATCGTTCATCGCGGCGGCGGCGGCCTTGATATCATCCCATGTCGGTGCGGCTGGCATGACGATCCCGGCCTTTTCAGCCAGATCAGTGCGGTAGTTCAGGAACGAGGATTCGCCATAGAAGGGCGATGCATACAGCGTGCCGTCCACCGACAGGCCCGCCCGGATCGGCGGCAGCAGATCATCCACGTCATAGGATGCGGGCAGGTCTGCAAGCGATACCAGCCAGCCCAGCTTTGCCCAGATCGGAACCTCATAGGTGCCGATCGTCATCACGTCGTACTGACCGCCACCCGTGGCGATGTCGTTGGTGATGTTCTGGCGCAACACGTTTTCTTCCAGGGTCACCCATTCGACAGTGATGTCGGGATGCTTGGCATTGAAGTCATCCATCAGCCCCTGCATCCGGATCATGTCACCGTTGTTCACGGTGGCCACGGTGATTGTGGTGTTTTCGGCCCATGCAGCGCCCGTCAGGGCACACAAGGCCGTCGCGCCAAGAAGCGCGCGCAGCGATGTCGTCATTGAAGTCCTCCCGATGCCCTGAATGAGCATTTGATCTAATAGTGAGTTATTGCTCACAAATGCGCTGCATAAAGTCAACGGTCTTGTGCGGTCTGGCGATGAAAATCAGGGCAAAAGTGAATCGTGCTGCGCCGGGGTCTTACGCGGGTAAATCCAGCAGTGCCCGCGCCGTGCGTTCGTCGGTGATCAACCCGTTGAAAATACGGCCCTTCAGCCCCGCACTCACCGCCTGCAGCTTGGTCTGCCCGGCGGCGATCGCAATGACCGACCGCCCTCCATCCGCCATCACCCGCGCCCCCGCCACGCGGTTGTTCACCGGCGTGTCGAGATAGCGCCCTTCCGAATCATAGGCCCAGCCTGCCACCTCGCCCACGGCCCCCGCCGCCTGCATCTGGCGCAACTCATCCGTGTTCAGGAACCCGTCCTTCAGCAGCGGCGCATCATCCCCCATCTGCCCCACGCCGACAAACGTCACATCCGCCCCTTCGGCGAGGCGCAGCACGGATTGGATCGAGGGCAGTGCATGAAACAGCGCGCGCTCCTTGAGCGAGCCTGCGATGACGGGCATCGGCATCGGAAAATGCGGCGCGCGCACGCGGTCGGCGATGCGCATGATGACGTCATAGTAACTCGCCGATCCATCGGGCGAGATGTTGCCGTTCAGGCTGACGATGCGGTGCTGTTCGCATTCCATCGCCGTCAGCTCATCCACCGCCGCGCGCAGGGTGCGCCCCGTGCCAAGCGCGATGACCAGCGGCTTTTGTGACCGCAGCACACGCTCGATCTCGGCCGCCGCCGTCGGCGCGATGGAGGGCAGGGGGTCCAGCCCCGCAGGCAGCGACGGGGCGACGCGGGCAAGGCGCAGGCCAAAGCGGCGCATCAGCGCGGATTCGAGGTCAAGGCAGGCCGAGACGCGGTGTTCCAGCCGGACCCGGATTAGCCGTTCGGCGATGGCGCGGCTGACAAGGCGTTGGGCGCGCTGGCGGCTGACGCCCAGTTCCTGTGCGATCTGGTCCTGCGTCAGGCCCGCCACGTAGTAAAGCCACCCCGCCCGCGCCGCATCATCCAGCGGGGTTGCATCGGTGTCGGTATGCTCTTTCATCCGGGCCTTCCCAATAAGCTGCCGAACAGGGCGAAATCATCAAAGCTGCGGTGCGGAATGGCATCAGGTGGCGGTGCGAGGTCAAGCCCTTTCAGATGGCTGCCCCCGGTAAAGCGCCAGACGGTCATGCCCGCGGCAAGGCCCGCGCGGATGCCTGTCAGGCTGTCTTCGATCACCAGGCAGCGCGCAGGCGGCACCCCCATTTCGCGGGCCGCCAGCAGGAACAGGTCCGGTGCAGGCTTGCCATGGGGCACGCGCGATGCGGTAAAGCTGCGCCCGGCAAAGGCATCCGCCAGCCCCACGAGGTCAAGCGAATGCTGCAGGCGTTCCGGGCTGGATGAGGTCGCAAGGCAATAGGGCACCCGCAGCGCCGCAATCGCCGCCGCCACCCCCGGCATGATCGCAAGATCACGCTGAAACGCGGATAGCAGCCGCGCGCGGTAGTCCGCCTCGAACCGGTCGGGCAGGGTCACGCCGAACGTATCGCGCACCTCGCGCAGCACGGTCGGATAGCTGCGGCCCAGAAAGTGGCGGCTGACGAAAGCCATGTCCATCTGCACGCCATAACCGGCGAGTTCGGCCATCAGCATGGTCGCACTGATGACCTCGCTGTCGATCAGCACCCCGTCACAATCAAAGATCACAAGATCGTACATGGCGCGCAGCATAGGGCGGCGCGGGGGGGCGCGTCCATCATGAAGGCATGGCCTTGCGGTGCCGCGCGATCCCCTGTTTGATGACAAAAGACATGACAAGGACGCGCGCCCGTTGACCCCGCAGGATTTCATTCACAAGTGGCGCGATGTGGAGTTGAAGGAACGCACTGCCAGCCAGTCGCATTTCCTCGATCTGTGCCGCCTGCTCGATATCCCTGATCCTGTCACCGCCGACCCCAAGGGCGACTGGTTCACCTTTGAACGCGGCGTGTCCAAGGCATCGGGCGGCGAAGGCTGGGCCGATGTCTGGCGCAAGGATTGTTTTGGCTGGGAATACAAGGGCAAGCGCCGCGATCTGAAGGCCGCGCTGAACCAGCTGCTGGGCTATTCCCAATCGCTCGGCTCGCCCCCTTTGCTGATCGTGTCGGATACCGACCGGATCGAGATTCATACCAACTGGAACAATACGGTCCAGGAAACGCATCACATCGCGCTGGAAGACCTGCGGGATGCCAGAAAGCGCGATCTGCTGCGCGCCTGCTTCACCGACCCCGAACGCCTGAAACCCGCCAAGACCCGTCAGTCCCTGACCGAAGATGCCGCGCAGAAATTCGCAGCCATCGCCGACCGTCTGCGCAAGCGCGGGCACGATCCGCAGGCCGTCGCGCATTTCGTGAACCGTCTTGTGTTCTGCATGTTCGCCGAAGATGTCGAACTGCTGCCGCACGGCTATTTTTCCGGCATGATCGACCGCTGCCTTGGCCGCAACGACCATCTGTTCCAGGGCTATGCCCAGACCCTGTTTGCCGCGATGCGCACCGGGGGACATGTGGGGTTTGACAAGATCGCCTGGTTTAACGGCGGGTTGTTTGACAGCGATGATGCCCTGCCCTTGACCTATGCCGATCTGGATGATCTGAAACGCGCGGCCTATCTGGATTGGTCCGATATCGACCCTTCGATCATGGGCACGCTGTTTGAACGGGGGCTGGACCCGGACAAACGCAGCCAGTTGGGCGCGCATTACACCGACCGCGACAAGATCATGCAGATCGTGGGGCCGGTGATCGTACAGCCTTTGCGCGCCGAATGGGCCGCCGTGCACGCGCAGATCGAAGGGGCGAAGGACGCGAAGAAGGCCGTGCTGAAATCGGCCTTTCTGGAGCGGTTGGCGAATTTCCGCATTCTGCACCCGGCCTGCGGATCGGGCAATTTTCTGTATCTGTCCTTGCAGGCCCTGAAGGATATCGAGCATCAGGTGAATGTCGAGGGCGAGGTTCTGGGCCTGCAGCGTGACCTGCCGCGCACGGGGCCGGAGAATGTGCTGGGGATCGAGTTGAACCCCTATGCCGCCGAACTCGCCCGCGTGTCGGTCTGGATTGGCGAGATTCAGTGGATGCGCCGCAACGGTTTTGCCGCCGCCACGAACCCAATCCTGCGCACGCTGAACACGATCGAGTGCCGCGATGCCGTGCTGGGGCCGGACGGCGGGCGGGCGGCATGGCCAAAGGCGGATGTGGTGGTGGGCAACCCGCCGTTCCTTGGCAACAAGAAGATGATCGCGGGGCTGGGGGAGGATTACACCGTGGCCTTACGCCGCGCCTACAAGGATGTGCCGGGGGGCGTGGACCTTGTGGCCTATTGGTTTGCGCGTGCCTGGGGGCAGATGCAGGCTCGGACGTTGACGCGGGCGGGACTGGTAGCGACGCAATCCATCAGAAGTGCCGCCAATCGGAATGTCCTGAAAACCATCACGGACCATCGTGGGATATTTGATGCATGGTCGGATGAACCATGGACAGTGGATGGTGCTGCGGTGCGCGTTTCCATGGTTTGTTTCGCGGGCACACCGCAGGGTGTCGTAACGCTGGACGGGCAGGCGGTATCGGCAATTTTCCCTGACCTGTCCCCTGCGCGCGGCGGCGCTGATTTGACAGCGACTCAGCCAATGATCGAAAATCGTGGGACGGCATTTCAGGGTCCGGTAAAGGTAGGTGCGTTTGATGTGCCCGGCGATACTGCACGCGATTGGTTGCTGCTGCCGCTGAACCCAAATCAACGGCCGAATGCTGATGTTCTTTTCCCTATGCTGAATGGCAGCGACATCACGAAACGAGACAGCGGGCGCTGGATTATTGATTTTGGCGAAAGGTCAGAAGGTCATGCTGCGCTTTATGAGAGACCATTTAGGCAGGTATTGGTCTTTGTGAAACCAATGCGCGATCTGAATCGCGATCAGCAAAGACGTGAAAACTGGTGGCGTCTTGGGCGATCTGGAAGTGATCTGAAAGCAGCCATGCAACGTAGTGTCAGAGCAATATTCACACCACGCGTAGCGAAGCATCGGCTGTTCATCTGGGCTGCAGCAAACGTCATCCCCGACAGCCGGGTCGTGGCAATCGCCCGCGATGACGACACCACCTTCGGCATCCTGCATTCGCGTTTCCATGAACTGTGGTCGCTCGCACTCGGCGGCTGGCATGGCGATGGAGACGACGGTGGACGCCCGCAATACACCCCGTCACTCGGTTTCGAAACCTTCCCCTTCCCCGAACACCTGACCCCCAACATCCCCGCCGCCGCCTATGCCACCAACCCCCATGCCATGGCCATCGCGGCGGCGGCGGCGGACCTGAACACCAAACGCGAAAACTGGCTGAACCCGGCGGACCTTGTGAAACGCGTGCCCGAGGTGGTGCCGGGCTACCCTGACCGCATCCTGCCGGTGGACGCATCGGCGGCGAAAATCCTGAAAACCCGCACCCTCACCAACCTTTACAACGCGCGGCCCGCATGGCTGACCCATGCGCATGCCACCCTCGACCTCGCGGTGGCCGATGCCTACGGCTGGGGTGACGCGTGGCGCGCAGGCATGACCGACGACGATATCCTGTCGCGCCTGTTCCACCTGAACCAGACCCGGGCGGCGGCGCAATCGCAGAAGGGATAGATGGCGGAGAGACAGGGATTCGAACCCTGGGTCGGCGCAAACCGACAACGGTTTTCGAGACCGCCGCATTCGACCACTCTGCCACCTCTCCGCGGGGGGTCGTCACGGCGGGGATGTAGCCGGGGTGGACATGCGTTGCAAGCCCCTGTTTGGCGCGCACATTGCCGTGGGGTCGCGCCATGCGGCTTGGAAAATGCGGGCGGGCGGACTAGGTTCAGCCCGAATGTTGATGAAACGGATGTCTGCCATGCGCCTTGCCCTGTCTGCGACCCTGCTGTCGGCCCTGCTCTGCGCTGCAGCCATGCCAGCCGTCGCGCAAACCACGGATGCGCAGGTGCAGGCGGATGATCTGTCCGCCGAGATCGCGGCGCTGGGCCAGACGCTGCAGATCGGCCCCCTGATGGATGTGATGCGCGAAGAGGGGCTGGCGCAGGGCGAAAAGCTGGCGGATGACATGCTGCCGGATACGGGCGACAGCCGCTGGTCGGCGATCGTCGATGGCATCTATGACCGCGACGCGATGAAGGCGGTGTTCGATGCGCGCCTCGCGGCAGAGCTGGCGGGTGATCCCGAAACGGTGGCGGCGGCGGCCGAATTCTTCGGGTCCGAACGCGGCCAGCAGATCGTGACGCTGGAGATCGAGGCACGCCGCGCGATGCTGGATGATGCGGTGCTGGAGGCGGCCAAGGTGCTGGCGCAGGACATGTTCGCCGAAGACGATCCGCGCATCGCGCTGCTGCAGGACTTTGCCGAAGCCGCCGATCTGGTGGAATTGAACGTGGTGGGCGGGTTGAACGGCAACTTTGCCTTCATGAAGGGGATGGCGGCGGCGGGCGGTCCGTCGGCCAAACTGACCGAGGATGAAATGCTGGCCGATGTCTGGGGCGGGGAACGCGATGTGCGTGCGCAGACGACGGAATGGCTTTATTCCTATTTCGCGCTGGCCTATCAGCCCCTCAGCGATGCCGATCTGCAGGCTTATACGGAGTTCTGGCGCACGCCTGCAGGCAAGAAGACGAATGCGGCGCTGTTTGCCGCGTTCAACGAGATGTTCACGGGCATCTCCACCGATCTGGGGCGGGCGACGGCACGGCAGCTGCAGGGCGACGATATCTGATCAGCGCGGTGCCGCAAAGGTGATGTAGCGGCCGATCAGATAACTGATGACGGCGGCGACGCCCGATGTCACGAGCAAGAGGCCCGTGTCTTTCCAGAACACCTGTGTCACATAGCGCGTGGTGATGGCCGCCACGAAGGACAGGCTGCAGATCTGGGTCGCAAGATACAGGATGAAAGCCGATCGGCGTGTCTCGCGGACGCCAAAGGCGAACCGCTTGTGGACCTGGAAGACAACAGGGATGCAGATCACATAGACGATGATGCTGGTTGCAAAGGGCGGTGCCCCGGCGAACCGGATCAATGCGGCGGTGACGAGGGAAAACAGCAGGCTGAATCCGCCGCCGATCAGGATGAACCGCAGGAAGGCGCGCCTCTGTGATGGCAGGTCGGGCATGGCTATGGCCCCAAAGCGCCGGGCACAACGGAAAAGACCAGAAAATTCTCGCTCTCAAACGGAACGGCCTGCAGCCAGGGCGGCAGCTCGCCCGCAATCAGGGCACGCGCGGCAAGACGTTGCGGGCCAAAGGTGGTGGCCTTGCACAACACGACATATGTCGCCCCCGACGCCTGCAGGGCTGTGCGCATGTCGTCCAGGTTGTTCATCGTATGCACCCCGTTCCAGAATGCCACTGCAGTGCGATGGTAGGGGACTGCAATCGCATCATGATGCGTCGTCAGGATCATGGAGGTCGAGATATTCGTCGGCGTCAGGATGGTCGCGCGCGGCAGGCGGTCCAATTCCGAAAGGACTTCGGGACGGCGACAAGTGTCACGCTTCCGCGGCTGCAGCCAGGCAGTCGTTTCCTCGCCCTTGATGGCGGTGACAGCCGAGAGCGCAGGGCCATTCAGCCGATCCGCGAAAAGGGTCAGTATCACGCCAAAGGTAAGGGCAAGTGCAGAGGTCGCTGTCTTGTTGACTAGCCGGTTGTCGAGAAGACGATTGATGGCATAACCGGTTACAAACGGGATCGCTGGCACGGCAAGGACGATCATGCGGAGCTGGAAGAACGTGCCGATGACCCCGACGCAGGCCAGGATCAGCATCTGCGCAACAGCCGCCGTCTCAGTCGCGGGCGTGTCCGCTTTGCCACGCCGGCGGAACCAGAAGACAAGGCTGATGGTAACGGCCGCGATAGGAGGTGTTGCGAAGGCGTTGAAACTCAGGGGAAATTCGCGCGCAAACAGCGCACCCGGCATCGCCTCGGTGATATCGCGCGAGATGATCAGCTGCAGATCATCGGGCAATGCGCCATAGGGCCCGCCAAGGCAGGGCGACAACAATGGTGCGCACAGCCACAGCCCGATGCCAGTCATCACTGCGGATGCCATAAGACGCGCCGCCGGATGCTGCAGCCAGCGCCGCGCAGCAAGCGGCGCAAGGCTCGCGACCGATGCAATGATCGCCAGCGCCAGAAGCGGCGGCGACAGCTTGTCGCACACGGGCGTCCCCCAGGCATCAGGTGCGGTCTGCCCGATGAACAACAGCGCCAGCCCCCCTGTCAGCGTCAGGCAAAACGCCACCAGCAGACGCGCAGCGCCATCCGCGTCGAATGCGGCCCGCAGCAGCAGTATCACGCCCGCCACACCCACGAGCGGCAGCGTTTCAAGCCCGACGGCCAGCGAAAAGGCGGCAGCCATCCCCGCGATCAGACCGCGTCGCACCGGATGGCCCGGCCAGACCATCGCGAAGGCCAGCACAGTTGTCGACAGAATCTGCACACTGTGATGGTCGAGTTTTCCGGGTTCAAAATACAGGCTGCCGGTCGGCAGCCAGGTGACAAGACTGGCAACTGCGCCGCAGGCGGCCAGGGGGCCAAGGATCCGGTTGGTCCCCCGCGCCACCACCAGCATCAGCAGGATCATCAGCAGCGAAGGCCAGATGACAAGGGTCAGCTGTTCTGCCTGCGCCATCGGCAGAAATGTCGACAAAGGCACAAGGATCGCGGCAATGCCCAGATCGACATAGCGCGACCAGTGCATTGATATCCCGTCCGGGGGCAGTACGCGGTACTGGGTCATGTCAAACCAGCTTTGACCATCCAGCCAGGCCCGCACCTGCATCAGGCGCATGATGTCGTCATTGTCGCCGGATGCGAGCAGACTAAAGACATCGGGGAATTTCTGACCCGCCTTGATGATGACGAACGCCAGTCCCAGAATCAGGGCGATGGCATACAGCATCTGCGACCGTCGGGTCAGGTTGGTCGCAACTGTCATCTTCATCCGTCAAGTGATTGAACCGTTTTGAAATACCATAGCCTTTTGGATTGCGCCAATAGCAATCGCTTCGTGACCGGGATAATCTGAATCACCCCCCCCATGGCCGTCAAAATGTCGGCGCGCCGCCACATGGATGCCAAAGTTCACCGTCATGCCTCATCTTTGGGGGCAGTCGGACACGCTGCCATTTGTCGCAACATGCAGCGTCTGGTGATTTTCATGACTGAACTGACCATCCTCATGCCTTGCCTGAACGAGGCTGAAACGCTTGCGGTCTGTATCCGCAAGGCGCAGGCCTATCTCGACAGCAGCGGCGTTTCGGGCGAGGTCGTAATCGCCGACAACGGATCAACCGATGGCAGTCAGGCGATCGCCGAAAGCCTGGGTGCGCGCGTGGTGCCCGTGGCACAGCGTGGCTATGGCGCGGCGCTGGGCGCGGGGATTGCGGCCGCGCATGGCCGTTTTGTCATCATGGGTGACAGCGACGATTCCTACGATTTTTCGCGGCTTGATCCGTTTGTCGCCGCTTTGCGCGGCGGGGCTGATCTCGTGATGGGCAACCGCTTCAAGGGCGGGATCGCCAAGAATGCAATGCCGCCCCTGCACCGCTACCTCGGCAATCCGGTCCTGTCCACCATCGGCCGCGTGCTGTACCGCGCGCCCGTGGGCGACTTCCACTGCGGCCTGCGCGGGTTTTCCCGTGCGGCGATCCTGGGGTTGAAGCTGAACACGCCCGGTATGCAATTTGCATCCGAAATGGTCATCAAGGCCACGTTGACTGGCCTGAAGGTCACCGAGGTGCCAACCACCCTTAGCCCCGATGGCCGCTCGCGCCCGCCGCACCTGCGCAGCTGGCGCGATGGCTGGCTGCATCTGAAGCTCTTGTTGACCTTTGCACCCTATTGGCTGTTCTACACGCCCGGTCTGATCCTGCTGTGGCTCGGCACCGCCGCCTTTACCGCCCTGATGTTCGGGCCTGTCAACCTTGGCGGCCTGACCTTCGACACCGCCACCCTGATCCTTGCGACCGCCCTTGTGATGACCGGCTATCAGATGCTGTGCTTTCATGCCCTCGCACAGCTGTTCGCCGTCAGGTTCGGGCTGCTGCCCACATCCCCAGGATTTGAGCGGTGGCGCGGCAGGATGAGCGTCGACAATGCCTGCATCCTTGGTGCCGCCTTTCTTGTGGCCTCCGTCGTGGCCGTTGTGGGCGGCGTGGTCTTCTGGGGCCAATCCGGGTTCGGCCCGCTTGATGCATCAGCCATCGTCCGGATTGCCGCGCTTGCGGTGGTCTGTGCCTCGCTCGGCGTGCAGACGATCACCACGGGCTTTCTGTGGGGCCTGCTGGGTCAGCGGCTTGGCGAATCCGCTGGTCCCAAAGAGATGCAGCTGGCCCTTGGCCAGCAAGGCGCCCGCTGATCCGTTTCGCAGGCAGATACCGGCCCTTTCACGCTTGACACCTGCCTGTACTTCCCGGATAAGCCGCCCATTCCGGTGGACCCATGGCCCGCCGGGATTCCATTTCAATGACGCCCCGACCGGGGCGCGCAGTCCGAGGCGGGGTCCCAACCCCCGAAACACCTGGCAGCAGGGGCCACAGGGCGCGGAGCAAAAGAAGGAAAGACCCATGTTCGCGGTCCTGAAGACGGGCGGCAAGCAATACAAGGTGCAGGCAGGCGATGTGCTGCGCGTTGAAAAGCTGGATGCCGTGGCTGGTGCCAAAATCCAATTCAATGACATCCTGATGGTGGGCGGCGACACGCTGACCGTCGGTGCCCCCATGGTGGCCGGTGCCGCCGTGCAGGCCGAAGTGATCGACCAGATCAAGGGCGAAAAGGTCATCCATTACGTCAAACGCCGCCGCAAACACTCCAGCCAGCGCACCAAGGGGCATCGTCAGCACCTGACACTCGTCCGCGTGACCGAGGTGATCGCCAAGGGTGCTGACAAGACGGGCGTCGCTGCTGCCGTAAACACCGCCCATGCGCGCCGCGCGGCCCACAACACCGAAGCTGCGGCCCCGACGGTCGAGGCTGCGGCCAAACCGAAACGCGCGGCCAAAGCCGCCGCTGTGAAGGAGTAATCCCATGGCACATAAAAAAGCAGGCGGTTCATCCCGCAACGGCCGCGATAGCGCAGGCCGTCGTCTGGGCGTGAAACTGTTCGGCGGCCAGCACGCCATTCCCGGCAACATCATCGTGCGCCAGCGTGGCACCACGTGGTTCCCGGGTGAAGGCGTGGGCATGGGCACGGATCATACGCTCTTTGCCAAGGTCGAAGGTCACGTGACCTTCAAGAAAGGCCTGAAGGGACGCACCTTCATTTCTGTCCAGCCGATGGTGAAAGCCGCAGAATAAGCCGAACCTTTACAATTGACTTGTAACAGGGGGATCGGCTGAAAGGCCGGTCCCTTCGGCATTCAGGGGGGTGGTTTTCAAGGCCACTGTTTTGCCCGGATCACAGGGTAGATAACGAAACTTGCACGGCGCTCGTGTCGTGCCCATGTGCCTCTCAGGAGGGAAGCCATGATGCTGGAAAAGATCGCGGCAGCGGATCAGATTGCGACCGAACGTTTCCTGCTGCGTCCCGTGCGCAAGTCGGACGCGGGCCTGTTTGCCATGTATGCCGGTGACCGCCGCGTGGCCGAGGCCACCCAAGGCATCCCCCACCCCCTGCCGCCCGGCGCGGAAGAGGCTTTCGTGACCCGTGCGATGGCCACGGGCCGGGATGAGGATATCTGGGTCATGGATGGGACACCTTCGGGCCTGCCCGAAGTGCTGGGCGTGATGAGCCTGAAGAAGATGGACCGCGCGCAATCCGAGGTCGCCTTCTGGGTGGCACCCGCCTTCTGGAACCTTGGCATCGCGTCCGAGGCCGTGCAGGCGCTGGTCGCGGCCAATCCGCAAGGCAACACCACGATGTTCGCCGAGGCGTTTCAGGATAACCCGCGGTCGGCCCGTGTGCTGACCAATGCGGGCTTTCAGTATTTGGGCGACGCGGAAAGTTTCAGCGTGGCAAGGAATGCGCGGGTGCCGACATGGACCTACCTGAAACGGCTGGAATAGGGGTAGGACTATGCCCGTCGTCGCAAACTACCGGACGTCGCGGCTGACTCTGCGTCCGGTGGCTGCTTCTGACGAGGCGGCAATCATATCGGCAGCTGGCGATCTTGCGGTTTCGGCATGGACGGCGACCGTCCCACATCCCTATCGGCCAGCGGACTTCCAGTTTTTTCTAACCGAGATTGCATTGCCTTGCGAAGTCTTTGCTATCGACGACTCAGCGGGCTTTGCCGGAATTGTCGGTTTGGAAGAGGGTGTGCTTGGGTATTGGCTGGCACCTGTTGCGCAAGGAAAAGGCTACGCGACTGAGGCCTGCCGTACCGTACTTGCTGCGCATTTCTCTTGCACTGGCAAAGCGGTCGTTTCCGGCCATTTCGAAGGCAACTCCCGTTCTGCGCGCGTGCTGGAAAAGCTTGGCTTTGTCGAAACCGGGCGTGGCTTGAGGTTGTGTGCTGCGCTCGGGGTGGATCGTCCCCATGTTAGCCTGATGTTGACCGCAGGCGCTTTCTATCAAGCCTACGGTTGATTGCTTCCACCGCGCGCGGGGATGGCGTTGTTCTGCGGCGCATGGCGTTGACCCCGACGCCTGACAGGGCCGTCTCGCATGATCATCCGGCAGCCAAACCTTAACGGAGTATGAAAACGACTTCGTAAGCTATTGATTTTGTTGTATCGAAAGGGCGTCCCATCATGGGACACCACCTGCGTCCCTCTCAAACCCCCCGCTTGAGGTGCAGGCCCACTTCCTGTATCGCAGACCTCGAACCCATCCCCGAAAGCCTGACCCCGATGAAATTCCTCGACCTGTCCAAAGTCTATATCCGCTCGGGCGGCGGCGGCGGGGGCTGCGTGTCGTTCCGGCGCGAGAAGTTCGTGGAATTCGGCGGCCCCGATGGCGGCGATGGCGGCAATGGCGGGTCGGTCTGGGCCGAGGCGGTGGAGGGGCTGAACACCCTGATCGATTTTCGCTATCAGCAGCATTTCTTTGCCAAATCGGGTCAACCCGGCATGGGCAGCCAGCGCACGGGGAAAACCGGCGACGATATCATCCTGAAAGTGCCTGTGGGCACCGAGATTCTGGACGAAGATGAAGAAACCATCATCGCAGACCTCGTGACCGTGGGGCAGAAGGTGCTGCTGGCCAAAGGCGGCAATGGTGGCTGGGGCAACCTGCAGTTCAAGTCATCGACCAACCGCGCGCCCGCGCGGGCCAATGCGGGGCAGGACGGCATCGAACGCACGATCTGGCTGCGCCTCAAGCTGATCGCGGATGCGGGGCTGGTGGGCCTGCCCAATGCCGGGAAATCCACGTTTCTGGCTGCCGTGTCCAATGCGCGGCCCAAGATTGCCGATTACCCGTTCACCACGCTGGTGCCCAACCTTGGTGTTGTTGGTATCGATGGCACCGAATTCGTGATGGCGGATATTCCCGGTCTGATCGAAGGCGCATCCGAAGGGCGGGGGCTGGGGATGCAGTTTCTGGCCCATGTGGAGCGCTGCAAGGTGCTGCTGCATCTGGTGGATGGCACCTCAACCACGATCACCAAGGATTACCGCACCATCGTGACGGAACTGGAGGCGTATGCGGAGGAGCTGGGCGACAAGACCCGCATCACCGCGCTGAACAAGGTCGATGCCCTTGATGCCAAGACCATCACGACCCGGCGCAAGGCGCTGGAAAAGGCCAGCGGCGGCCCGGTGCATGTGATTTCCGGAGTGTCGGGGCAAGGCCTGCAGGACGTGCTGCGCGCCATCCATGCGCAGATCAAGGCGGCAGCGCCGAAGGTCGAGGAGGGGCCATGGCAGCCCTGAAACCCCTGACCGCACCCGACATCCGCGATGCCAAACGGCTGGTCGTGAAGATCGGCTCGGCCCTGCTGGTGGGGCCGGATGGATTGCGGCGCGACTGGCTGGCCGGTCTTGCCGCCGACGTGGCCGACGCGCGCGCGCGCGGCGCCGATGTGGTGCTGGTCTCGTCCGGCTCCATTGCCTTGGGGCGGCGCGTGTTGCGGTTGCCCGCAGGACCCTTGGCGCTGGAGCAGTCACAGGCGGCGGCATCTGTGGGCCAGATCCAGCTTGCCCGCGCCTATGAAGAGGTGCTGGCCCCGCATGGCATCACCACGGGCCAGGTACTGGTCACGCTGGAGGATACGACGGACCGGCGGCGTTACCTGAATTCCCGCGCCACGATGGAAACGCTGCTGGCGCTTGGTGTCGTGCCCATCGTGAACGAGAATGACACGGTGGCAACAGACGAGATCCGCTTTGGCGACAATGACCGGCTGGCCGCACAGATCGCGGTGACGGTGGGGGCGGACCAGTTGATCCTGCTGTCGGACGTGGATGGCTTTT
>JAAFHS010000299.1 GCA_013298485.1 Rhodobacterales bacterium | reverse complement strand
GGCGCACGTCGACGTAGTCACGCTTTTCCGGGCCGACATAAAGCTGCCGGGGGCGGCCGATCTTTTGTGTCGGATCGGCAATCATCTCTTTCCACTGGCTGATCCAGCCCACAGTGCGCGACAGCGCGAAGATCGGGGTGAACATGGATGTCGGGAAACCCATCGCATCAAGAATGATGCCGGAGTAGAAATCGACGTTGGGATAGAGCTTTTTGGAGATGAAGTAATCATCCTGCAGGGCGATCCGCTCCAGTTCCTTGGCCACCTGAAGCGTCGGGTTGTTGTGGATGCCCATCAGTTCCAGCACCTCATCGGCGCTTTCCTTCATCACCTTGGCGCGGGGATCGAAGTTCTTATAGACGCGGTGGCCAAAGCCCATCAGGCGCACCCCTGAGGACTTGTCCTTGGCCATCTTGATGAATTCGGGGATCTTGTCGACCGTGCCGATCTGGCGCAGCTGTTCCAGTGCGGCCTGGTTCGCCCCGCCATGCGCCGGCCCCCAAAGGCAGGCAATGCCCGCCGCGATGCAGGCGAAGGGATTGGCCCCGGACGAGCCTGCCAGCCGCACGGTGGAGGTGGAGGCGTTCTGTTCGTGGTCCGCATGCAGCATCATGATGCGGTCCATGGCCTTGGCCAGCACCGGGTTTGGCACGTAGTCTTCGCAAGGCACGGCAAAGCACATGTGCAGGAAGTTCGACGCATAATCGAGGCTGTTCTTGGGGTACACGAAGGGTTGCCCGATCGAGTATTTATAGGCCATTGCCGCGATCGTGGGCAGTTTCGCGATCATGCGGATCGCGGCCACCTCGCGCTGCCATTCGTCATTGATATCGGTGCTGTCATGGTAAAACGCACTCATCGCGCCCACGACGCCCACCATGGTGGCCATCGGATGGGCATCGCGGCGGAAGCCGCGGAAGAAATAGTGCATCTGTTCATGCACCATGGTGTGATTGGTCACGCGCGATTTGAAATCGGCAAGCTGGGCCGCTGTCGGCAACTCACCATACAGCAGAAGAAAGCAGACCTCGAGAAAGCTGGAATGTTCCGCCAGCTGTTCGATGGGATAGCCACGGTGCAGCAATTCGCCCACATCGCCGTCGATATAGGTGATGGCACTTTCGCAGGCGGCGGTCGAGGTGAACCCGGGATCAAAGGTGAAGACATCACCTTCGGCATAGAGTTTGCGGATATCGAGCACATCCGGCCCCAGGGTCGGGGACTGGATCGGCAGATCAATGGATTTGCCGCCAAAGGTCAGCTTTGCGGTTTTCGTGGCCTTGTCCATGTCATCCCCCTTTTGAGGCGCGCTTGCGCGGGTCGGGCAGAGGCGGGTGCATCAGGCAGCGGCATCCCGGATCCGCGAAATCGTCTCGTCCTGACCGATGACTAGCATCATGTCGTAAACGCTTGGTGTCACCGTTCGCCCAGCGAGGGCGGCGCGCAAGGGGGCGGCGAGTTTGCCAAAACCGATCCCATGGGCCGCGGCGACATCATTCAGAATGACCTCCAACGCGTCCTTTGTCCATTGTGCAGTTTGCAGGCGCGGCGTCAAGTCACGCAGTATACCACGGGATACCGGATCAAGCGACTTGGCTGCCGCATCATCGGGTAGAACGGGGCGCGATATCAGCAGAAAATGCGCCTTATCAAGCAGTTCTGGAAATGTCTTTGCGCGTTCCTTGACGCAGTAAAGACCGCGTGACATGCGGTCGCGCTGCGCATCCGACAGGGCTGGCTGTCCGGATGCGGCGAGATAGGCCTGCAATTCATGCAGCAGTGCAGCATCATCGGCAGCCGCGATATGCTGACCGCAGATGTTTTCCAGTTTCTTGAAATCCAGCCGGGCGGGTGCGCGGCCAATTCCGGACAGATCGAACCATGCCATCGCCTGCGCGCTGGTGAAGAACTCATCATCGCCATGCGACCAGCCGAGGCGGGCCAGGTAGTTGCGCATGCCGGCGGCCGGATAGCCCTGCAGTTGATACTCGCCCACTGCGGTCGCGCCATGGCGTTTGGACAGCTTTTTGCCATCCGGTCCATGGATCAGCGGGATATGCGCCCAGACGGGCACGCCCCAGCCCATGGCATTATAGACCATCTGCTGGCGCGCGGCGTTGTTGAGGTGATCATCGCCCCTAATCACATGCGTGACGCCCATGTCATGGTCATCGACCACCACGGCGAGCATATAGGTGGGCGTGCCGTCCGAGCGCAGGACGATCATATCGTCGAGCGTGTCATTGCGGATCACCACGCGGCCCTGCACCTGATCCTCAATGATCGTCTCGCCGCTGCGCGGGGCCTTCATGCGGATCACATAGGGGGCATCAGGATAGCTGGCAGGGTCCGCATCGCGCCAGGGGCTGAGAAAGACGGCGTAAGACGCGCCCTCGGCTTCTTTCGCTGCACGGAAGGCCGCGATTTCCTCCTGTGTCGAGAAGCACTTGTAGGCCGTTCCTCGCGTCAGCATCTCATGCGCGACAGCGGCATGCCGCGCGCGTTGTTCAAACTGGCTCACCGCCTCGCCATCCCAGTCGAGGCCCAGCCATGTCAGGCCGGTCAGGATCGCGGCGGCGGCGGCGGGGGTATAGCGTTCACGGTCGGTATCTTCGATCCTGAGCAGAAATTTGCCGCCACGCCCGCGGGCATACAGCCAGTTGAACAGGGCCGTGCGCGCACCGCCGATGTGCAGATCGCCCGTGGGTGAGGGGGCAAAGCGGGTGACGACCTGTCGGGTCATGGGTGTTAACCTTTCAGCAACCATGTTGGGGCTAGCGTCGCGTCTTAGGCAATCGCGGGGATGGAAACAAGGTGGTGCGGGTTCTGGCATGGCCACTGCAGGCGCTGCTTGCCGCGCGCGGGGCCTTGTTCGCCTGGGTGCCGATCTTCATCGGTTGCGGCGTGGCGCTGTGGTTCGCCCTGCCATGGGAGCCGGGGTTGCGGTTCTATCTAGTGGCGGGTGCAATCGGGGTTTTCGCGATATTGCTGCGGGTTTACGGGCCGGAGCTGGGTCATCCGGTCGCGATTGTCACCCTTTGCTTTGTGCTGGGGCTGCTTGCCTGCGGCCTGCGCGTGCATCTGGTGGAGGCCCCGGTGCTGGCATTCCGCTACTATGGCCCGATCCAGGGCCGGATCATCGAGATTGACCGGTCACAATCGGATGCGCTGCGCCTGACGCTGGATCAGGTCGTGCTGGACCGCGTTGATCCGGACCGCACACCGCGCCGGGTGCGCGTGTCGCTGCAGGGCGAGGAGTTGTTCATCAGGCCCGATCCGGGACAGACCGTGCTGATGACCGGGCATCTGGATGCCCCCCAGGGGCCGGTGGAGCCGGGCGGGTTTGACTTTGCCCGGATGGCCTATTTCGACGGGCTGGGGGCGGTCGGTTATACCCGCAATCCGGTGATGTTGTGGCAGCCGCCACAGGGTGGCGAGCAAATGGTCAACCGTCTGCGCACCTATCTGTCCAACGCGATCATGGCGGCGGTGCCGGGGGATGCGGGGGCCTTTGCATCAGGCGTGATGACGGGGGACCGGTCGGGCCTGTCGCTGGAGGCGACGCAGGCCCTGCGGGATAGCTCGCTTGCGCATCTGCTTGCTATTTCAGGCATGAACATGGCGTTCCTGACGGGGTTCGTCTTTGCGCTGGTGCGCTATGGCATTGCGCTGATCCCGCCACTGGCGCTGCGGGTGAATGCAAAGAAGGTCGCGGCGGTTTTGGCCTTTGGCGTGGCGTTGTTCTACCTTGGGCTGTCGGGGGCCAATGTGGCGACGGAGCGTGCCTTTATCATGGTCTGCGTGATGCTGGGGGCCATTCTGTTTGACCGGCGCGCCCTGACCCTGCGGTCGGTGTCACTGGCGGGCGTGGTGATCCTGCTGTGGCAGCCGGAATCGCTGCTGGAGCCGGGATTTCAGATGTCATTTGCGGCAACCGTGGCCCTGATTGCGGGGTTCGGGGCGGTGGATCAGCAGGTGCTGCGCGAACGATTGCCACGGCTGGCGATCCCTGCGTTTACGCTGGTGCTCAGCTCGGTTGTGGCCGGTTTTGCGACCGCTCCTTATGCGGCGGCGCATTTCAACCGCTATGCCGATTTCGGTCTGATCGCCAATCTGCTGACGGTGCCTGTGATGGGGGCGGTCGTAATGCCTGCGGGGGCGGTGGCGGCATTGCTGGCCCCGTT
>JAAFHS010000298.1 GCA_013298485.1 Rhodobacterales bacterium | reverse complement strand
ATGCGGCACCGCGTGCCACAGGAAAGGGCCGGGGTTTCCCCCGGCCTTTTTCATTTTCCCGTCAGACGCCGATACGCCTGCCAGATGCCAAAGCCGATCCCGGCCAGGATCACATTCGCGACCACCCCCACACCCACCACGCGCGGCAGGTCTTCCGCACCGGGCTGTGTCACCGGGATGATGACCGCGACAAAGACGATCCCGGCCAGCAGCGGCAGGACCAGTCCGGTCACCGCCCGGTTGCGCAGGGTGGTGAACAGCAGCGCCGCGATCAGGCCGATGCGGAACACATCGGTCAGTTGTGCGGCCAGAAGATCAGTCAGCGCCATGGTCGTCCTCGTTCAGGTTGCAAACGGATCATCGGGATAACCCACCCCCGTCAGATACAGCCCCTGCGGCGGGCAGACCGGCCCGCAGGCGGCGCGGTCGCGGGCGGCAAGGGCCGCCCTCACATCATCGGGCTGCCACGCGCCCGATCCCACCTTTTCCAGTGTGCCCACGATGGAGCGCACCTGATTATGCAAAAAACTGCGGGCGCGCAGCATAAAGCGGTACTCAACGCCGCCGGGCACGGGGTGTTCGGTGATTGCAATTGCATCCAGCGTCTTGACCGGGCTTTGCGCCTGGCACAGGGCGGAGCGGAAGGTGGTGAAATCATGCTTGCCCACCAGATGCGCCGCCCCCGCCTGCATCGCAGCCAGATCAAGGGCATGGGGCACCTGCCAGACGCGGCCCCGGTCATGCGTCAAAGGCGCGTGGCGGCCCTGCAGGCGGAACAGATAGCGCCGCTCGCGTGCATCGAACCGCGCGTGAAAATCATCCGCGACGCGCACCAGCTGCAGCACGGCCACGGGTGCCGGGCGCAGATGCGCATTGATCGCCCCCATCAGGCGGGCGGTATCCCAGTCGCGCGCAATGTCGACATGCGCAACCTGCCCGGTGGCATGCACGCCCGCATCGGTGCGCCCCGCGCCCGTCACGACATAATCCCCCGGTGTCAGGCGTGCCAGCGCGTCTTCAACAGCGCCCTGCACCGACGCATGATGGCTTTGGCGCTGCCAGCCCGCGAAGGGCGTGCCGTCATAGTCGATCATCAGGGCATAGCGTGGCATATTCCCGGCCTACCGCAAGCAAAGGCTCTGGCCAAGGGGCTTTGCTTTCGTCATTCTGGCGATGTCGGCTCAACAGTGGTGATGATGATGCGGTTGCGGCAAACCCTTTGCGTTCTTCTGACCCTGATCGCGGGGCCTGCATCCGCGCAGACCGTGCTGGAGGATGTGCAAAAGCTGGCTTCTGCGCCGCCCGTCGAAACCCTGTCGGATGCCGATCTTGGCCTGCCCGCCGATCCGGATGCGCCAAAGACCGGCGCACTGGTGGTGCAGCGCGGCGGGGCGGGCCTCAGCGAATATGATACCGACAAGATTGCGGGCAATGAACCCGTCGAGCCGCCGCTTTTGGACCGCGCCAAACTGCCCGGCACCCTGCCCGAGGGGACAGCGCAGGCAGAGCTGGGCCAGCCCGCCACCGATGCCCCCAAAACCGCCGACCTGTCGGTCAGCCTGCGGGCCGAGGCCGTGCCGAATGTGGAAGATAACGACAAGATCGCAGGCAACCCGGTGCTGCTGGCCGACCGGACCAAGCTGCCGCAGGACGCGCCCGAGGACGTGACCGCCGCCGATCTGGGCCAGCCGCCCGAAGGCGCGCCGAAAACCGACGAGGTCACCGTCTCGGCGCGTGCGGATGCGCGCCTGACCAGCTATGACGAAGACAAGATCGACGGCAATGAACCCCAGCCGGTGCCGCTGACCGAACGGACCAAGGTGCCATCTGACCCCGCGCCCCCCGCCGATACCGCCGAACTGGGCCAGCCTGCCACCGGTGGGGATGATCCGAAAACCGGTGATCTGCCGGCATCCTCTGCCCTTGATGCGGTGCCCAGCATCTATGACGAAGACAAGATCGCGGGGAATGAGCCGCCGCCCGAACCGCTGGCCGAGCGTCAGAAACTTCCCGGCACGGTGCTGGAAGGGGTGGATGCGGCGACCCTTGGCACACCCGCGACCGATGCACCGAAGACCGCCGATGCTGCCGTCAGCCGCGTGGCCGATAGCAGCGCATCGGTTGATGACAATGACAAGATCGCGGGCAATGCCTATGTGCAGCCCCCGATGTCGCCGCGCACGAAACTGCCCTCGGTGCTGCCCGACCCGGTCGTAGATGCCGATCTGGGGCAGCCGCCCGCATCTGATGCACCAAAGGCAGGCACCCTGACCGCAAGCCTTGCGGCAGATGCGGTGCCTAACATCGATGACAATGACAAGATCGCGGGCAACCCGGTCATCAGCCCGCCACTCGCGGACCGCGCGAAGCTGCCGTCGGACACCGACACGGCGGCCCTTACGCCGGATGATCTGGGCCAACCCGCCGATGGTGATGCGGCCAAGGTGGCAGGCCTTGATGTGTCCCGATCCGATGCGGCGGTGACCACCACCTATGACGACGACAAGGATCCCGACAACAATGGCTTTGACGGGTCCGACACCGCCTTTGACAGCATGGATGATCTCGACCTCGGCCCGCCACCCGAACTCGTGTCGCAGATCCGGGCCATGCTGGATGACACGGCCCTGCGGGATGCGGCCCTGGCACAGGCGCGGGATCGCGTGACCCTGCCCGCACCCGCGGTGGAGCCTTTCGTGGGCTTTCTGGGCGCATTGTTCGATCAGCCCGTGGTGCGCGATGCGCTGGCCGTTGAAGTGGCGCGCCCCTTTGCCGAATTCGGGATGTCGCCCGACAACCCCGATACGGTGACGCGGATGACGGCGGAACAGCTCGCCGTCTGGGGGGCGGATGAGGCGCTGTCGGGCATGGGGCGTCTGCCCGTGGCCGAACAGCGCGGGTTCCTGCAGGATACGCTGCGCGTGGCCGAGACGCTGGCACCGGCGCAATGCGCGGCCTATCTGGACGATGTGATGGATGGCGCGCAGATCCGGCAGACCGAACTTGGCGCGATGGCGGACTGGACGAGACCTGAGATCGAGGCCGCGCTGATCCGCAGTGCAGCCGCCATCGTGGCCGAATTGCAGGACAACCCGCCGCATGTCGATCTGCCCTCCGGCGATCTGGATGCGGCACAGCGGCTGGCGGGGGAAAGCATGCTGGCCGCGATCACGGCGAGCGAAAATGCCGATGCCCTGCTGCGCGCCTATGGCGATCCGGACGGGGCAGACCCGGCGGATGTCTGCGCCGTGCATAAATCCAATCTGCGCGTGGTGCTTGACACCGCGGGGGCGGATGGCGATTTGCTGGTGCGTTATGTTGTGGGCTATGGCTGGGTGAACTGAACCCGCAGGGGAAAGGCGCCAATTTGGTTCTGTCGGCCATATCGGACAGGGTGGGCGGGGTTTTCGCCCCCCTCACAGGGCTGTTCTCCGACCCGGTGATCCGGCTGGGGGTGACGGGCCTGTCGCGCGCGGGCAAGACGGTGTTCATCACGGGGCTTGTGGCGAACCTTTTGCAACGGGGCCGCATGCCGCAATTGCGGGGTGCGGCGCGGATCGAGGCTGCGTTTCTGCAGCCGCAGCCCGACATGACCCTGCCGCGTTTCGGCTACGAGGCGCATCTGGCGGCCCTGACGGGGGACGATCCGCGCTGGCCCGCATCGACCCGGGCCGTGTCGGAGTTGCGATTGTCGTTCCGCGTGGCACCATCGGGGCTGTTTGCGGGGTTTCAGGGGCCGCGCAGCCTGCATCTGGACATTGTGGATTACCCCGGCGAATGGCTGCTGGACCTGTCTTTACTGGGCAAGACCTATGCGATGTGGGCGGAGGAGGAGCTGGCGCGCATCGCGCGGCGGGCGGAGGCTGCGGATTATCTGGCCACCGCGCGGGCCGAGGATGGATCGCTGCCCCTGGACGAGGGTCGCGCGCAGGCGCTGGCCGCGTGCTTTACCGCCTATCTGCAGGCGGCGCGCGCGGCGGGCTTTGCCGATTGCACGCCGGGGCGATTCCTGCTGCCCGGCGATCTGGCGGGATCGCCCGTCCTGACCTTTGCCCCCTTGCCGCAGCCCGCGACCACGGGCCGCCGCAGCCTGTGGCGCGAGATGGAGCGGCGGTTCGAAGGGTACAAGGCCCGCGTGGTGAAACCGTTTTTCCGCGATCATTTCGCGAAAATCGACCGGCAGGTGGTGCTGG
>JAAFHS010000297.1 GCA_013298485.1 Rhodobacterales bacterium | reverse complement strand
CTCATCGCATCAGACTTTCATGGATATCTTCGGCAGCATTACGCCCTTCGGCCACGGCTGTCACGGTCAGATCATCGCCACCGCTTGCGCAATCACCGCCAGCCCACACGCCCATCACCGACGTGCGCCCGTGCGCCGTCACCGCAATCTTGCCACCGGTCAGCGTCAGCCCTTCCGGCGCGCCAGCGAGCGTTTGCCCAATGGCTTTGAACACCTGATCGGCCTTCAGGCGGAACATCTCGCCTGTCGGGGTCAGCCCGGCCGGCCCTTCGGCCATATAGCCGAACTCGACTTCCGTCACAGCACCGTTGCCATGCACCGCCACCGGGGCCGCGTGGGTGATGATCCGCACGCCTGCGCCTGTCGCATGGTCCTGTTCATAGCCCGATGCGCTCATCCGGTCCTGGCCCCGCCGGTAGACAATCGTCACGTTTTCCGCACCCAGCAGTTTTGACTGCACCGCCGCATCCACCGCCGTCATCCCCCCGCCGATCACCACCACATCCCGGCCAATCGGCACCGCTGCCCGGTCTGGTGCCTGCCGCAGCCCCGCAATGAAGTCCACGGCGTTGGCGACACCCGCCTTATCCTCACCCGTGCTGCGCAGCGCATTCACGCCCGCAAGGCCCATGCCCAGAAACACCGCATGATAGGCTTCCTGCAGATCGCCCAGCGTCACATCGCGGCCAAGCGCCTCGCCATGGTTGATGCGGATACCACCGATTTTCAGCAGCCAATCCACTTCGGCCTGCGCGAAATCCCCCACCGTCTTGTAGGTCGCAATCCCGTATTCGTTCAGACCCCCCGCCTTGGGCCGCGCATCAAACACCACCACGTCATGGCCCTTCATCGCCAGCCTGTGCGCGCAGGCCAGCCCCGCAGGCCCCGCCCCCACGACCGCCACACGCTTGCCCGTCGCTTGCGCCCGCACAAACGGATGCACCCCCTTTGCCATCAGCGTATCAGTCGCAAACCGCTGCAGCCGCCCGATTTCCACCGGCTTGCCCTCTGCCGCTTCGCGCACGCAGGCCTCTTCGCACAGCGTCTCTGTCGGGCAGACCCGGGCGCACATGCCCCCCATGATGTTCTGCGCCAAAATCGTCTTGGCCGCCGCATCCGGCGTCCCTGTCGCGATCTGGCGGATGAACAGCGGGATGTCGATTGATGTCGGGCAGGCCGTGATGCAGGGCGCATCATGGCAGAAATAGCACCGGTCCGCCGCCACCTGCGCCTCGTGCCGGTCAAGTGGTGCCTCATGATCGGCAAAGTTCCGGGCATAGGCCTCGGCGGTCAGACGGTTGGCCACGATACCGGGCGTCAGCGGGCTGTTGGACAAGGGGTTCCCCTCCCATGGCTAGCGGTTTTTCAAACGCTGCCATGCTTCCCGTTTTTTATCAAATGGTAAATATCTGCGCCTCCGGTTTTTTCGCAGGCCCGCCCAAAAAACGGGCAACGGCAATGGGTGCTTTTCACCCCGAAAAGCCTCGCGTATAACCCATACCAACCGGGCGGCCCGGACCGCCCCCATAAACCGCCAATCAGAGGACGGCATGAGCACACAATCTTCAGACGCAGACGTGGCTTTCATTCAGGCATTGGCCGAACTTCTGAACAAGAACGATCTGACCGAGCTTTCGGTCAAACGCGAATACGGCCCCGATGACCGCCTTGATGTGAAAGTGTCCAAACAGGTGCAGATGGTCGCGGCCCCCGCCGTGCATGCGGCCCCCGCCCCCATGGCCCATCACGCCCCACCCGCCAGCGCCGCAGCACCTGCCGCACCTGAAGACCCGGCCCAGCATCCCGGTGCCGTGACCTCGCCCATGGTCGGCACTGTCTATATGTCGGCCGAACCCGGGGCCACGCCCTTTGTCAGCGTCGGTGCAGTCGTGACCGAAGGCCAGACCGTCCTCATCATCGAGGCGATGAAGACGATGAACCACATTCCCGCCCCCCGCGCGGGCACCGTGAAACGCATCCTTGTCGCCGATGGCAATGCCGTCGAATACGGCGCGCCCCTGCTGATTATCGAGTAAGGGCGATGTTTGAAAAAATCCTGATCGCCAACCGGGGCGAAATCGCCCTTCGCGTGATCCGCGCCTGTCAGGAGATGGGCATCAAATCCGTGGCCGTCCACTCCACCGCCGACAGCGATGCGATGCATGTGCGCATGGCAGATGAGAGCGTCTGCATCGGCCCCGCATCCTCCACCGACAGCTATCTGTCCAAAGCCGCCATCATCTCCGCCTGCGAAATCACCGGTGCGCAGGCCGTGCATCCCGGCTATGGCTTCCTGTCGGAAAACGCGGCCTTTGCCCAGGCGCTGCAGGATCACGGCATCACCTTCATCGGCCCGACGGCGGAACATATCCGCATCATGGGCGACAAGATCACCGCCAAGGAAACCGCAGCCGCCCTTGGCATTCCCGTGGTCCCCGGCTCCGCCGGTGGTGTGCCAGACTTTGAAACCGCCATCGGCGTTGCCGCCAAGATCGGCTTTCCCGTCATCATCAAGGCCACCGCAGGCGGCGGCGGGCGCGGCATGAAGGTCGCCCAGAACGCCGAAGAGTTGGAAATCGCCTTCCGCACCGCCCGGTCCGAGGCGAAGAACGCCTTCGGCAATGACGAGGTCTATATCGAGAAATACCTCCAGACCCCGCGCCACATCGAAATTCAGGTCTTCGGCGACGGCAAGGGGAAAGCCGTTCACCTCGGTGAACGCGACTGCTCTCTGCAGCGCCGCCACCAGAAAGTGTTTGAAGAGGCCCCAGGCCCCGTCATCACCCCCGCACAGCGCGCCCGCATCGGCAAGGTCTGCGCCGATGCCGTCGCCAAGATCAACTACATCGGCGCCGGCACCATCGAATTCCTGTTTGAAAACGGCGAATTCTACTTCATCGAGATGAACACCCGCCTGCAGGTCGAACACCCCGTCACCGAAGCCATCTTCGGCATCGACCTTGTGCGCGAACAGATCCGCGTCGCCTCCGGCATGGATCTGTCCTTTGGCCAGGATGATCTTGTCATCAACGGCCATGCCATCGAAGTCCGCATCAACGCCGAAAAACTGCCCAACTTCTCACCCTGCCCGGGCCGCGTGCGGATGTATCACGCCCCCGGCGGTTACGGTGTGCGCATGGATTCGGCGCTGTATTCCGGCTATTCCATCCCGCCCTATTACGACAGCCTGATCGGTAAACTGATCGTGCATGGCCGTGACCGCCCCGAGGCGCTCGCCCGTCTCAAACGCGCCTTGGGCGAGTTGATCGTGGATGGCATCGACACCACCGTGCCGCTTTTCACAGCGCTGCTGGAAGAACCCGATGTCCTGTCGGGCCAGTACAACACCCACTGGCTGGAAAAATGGCTCGCGGCCGAGTTCGGGGCCTGAGCACGCGTTACCGGGGCCGCAGCAGGCATGTCCCCCGGCGCTTGTTTTCCGGCCGGTAATAGTCGCCGATTGTTGCGCGCTGCCCCTGCGGCACCGTGTTCCAGTCCAGCCATGTGATGTCATAGCCCAGAACATCGGCCATCACCTCCATCGCCGGAAAGGACGGGATGCCGATCACTGTCTTTTCCTGCCCCGCGACCTGTTCGATCGCATTCAGCGGGTTGTCCACGCGCTCGCGCGCCAGCGTGATCACCGGGCCGGGGCGCAACGCGAATTCGCTGTCGATGATGACCAGTTCCGGCCGCAACCGCTGCACCAGCTTCAAAAGCCTGAAGTGATCCATAATATGATAGAAAATGCCCAGAACCCCCAGCACATCATAGGTATGCCCCGCCGCCACCTCGGCCTCCATCCCCGCAAAGATATCGCCCACCTGCAACGTCACGCGCTCTTTGACCCTGGGATGGGGAAAATGCGCATATCGCGCCACAAGCTCTGCCCGTCCTTCGATCCCCAGCACCGATCGCGCCCCCGCATCGGCAAATGCATGCGCCCATCGGCCATCATGGGCCGCAAGATCAAGCACTGATTTCCCCGCAATCTGCGATGCCAGCGGCCGGATAATCATCTTGTGGCGCGCGTTCAACCGCCGGACAGAACCGCCATCTTCGGCATAGGGTTCGATTTCGCCCAGAAAGTCGAAAAATCCCATCAAAGCCCCTCACAATCGCGCCAATATCACGCTAGTGAAGTCTCCTGACGACCGCAAGGATACGCAGCCATGCGTCTGACGCCCGATCATCTGCTTCTGGCCTATGCGCAGGGTG
>JAAFHS010000296.1 GCA_013298485.1 Rhodobacterales bacterium | reverse complement strand
AATAGTAGGAGTGTTCTCACCGATCTCTTCAAGACGATCATACTGATCAACGCAGGTGAACGCTTGTGCCTGATCCGCAAGAAAGAGCGACACTACTGTCAGTAGCCATGGTCCGGCATGTTTTGTGTTCATTTTCAGAATATCCCTTTGTCCGACCGATCACCTAGTCAAAATCTCTCCGCTCACTTTCGCATTTTGTGCAGCATTCACAACTGTCGTCTTAAGGCGGTTATTCTGAACCCTCACCCCACCGTCACCGCCGTCCCACTGGCGGAAACCATCATCATCGACTCACCCGATCCCACGGCGCCGTAGTCCAGATCGACGCCGATGATGGCGTTGGCGCCCCGCGCGCGGGCTTCGGCCTCCAGTTCCTTCAGCGCCTCATCCCTTGCGTCGCGCAGCACCTTTTCATAGGCCCCGGCGCGGCCGCCGACGATGTCGCGGATCGAGGCGAAGAGGTCTTTGAAGATATTGGCCCCCATGATCGTCTGGCCCGTGACGATGCCGTGGTAGGCGGTGATCCGGTGGCCTTCGATCGTGTTGGTGGTGGTGATGATCATGCTCGCGGGTCCTTGCGTCGGGGTGCGGGGGATGTTCGGGATGGCCATGTGTCACCTTCGGGGTTGGATGCACCAACATTTGCAAGCGGCGGGGCCGATGCCAAGCGAAAACCGCCTGTGCCGATTGACGGCGCGGGGGCTGCATTCCATACCGGGGACATGACCAAGGCAGCCTCTCCCCATGCCGTGACCTTTGTGCTGATCACCGTGTTTCTGGACATGGTCGGCTTCGGCCTGATCATGCCGGTGTTGCCGTCGCTGATCCAGGATGTGGGGACCATGTCGGTGGCAGAGGCGACGCGGATCGGGGGCTGGATGTTTGCGGCCTTCGCGCTGACACAGTTCGTGTTCAGCCCGCTGATGGGGAACCTGTCGGATCGTTTTGGCCGCCGTCCCCTGCTGCTGCTCGCGGTATTCGGGCTGGGGGTGGATTATCTGTTTTCCGCCCTTGCACCGACGGTGTTCTGGCTGTTTGTGGGGCGCGCGATTGCAGGCCTGTGCGGGTCGTCCTACGTGATTGCCAATGCCTATATCGCGGATGTGACGGCACCTGCGGACCGGGCGCGCGCCTTTGGATTGGTGGGGGCGGCCTTCGGGGTGGGGTTCGTGCTGGGGCCGGCCATCGGGGGACTGCTGGGGCATTTCGGGCCAAGGGTGCCCTTTTATGTGGCGGCGGTGATTTCGGGGCTGAACCTGATCTATGGCTGGTTCGTGCTGCCCGAGACGCTGACGGATGCGAACCGCCGCCCGTTTGACTGGCGCAGGGCAAATCCGTTCGGCACATTCGCGGTGTTCCAACGCTATCACGGCGTGCTGCCGATGTGTGCGGTGCTGGGCCTGTATTTCTTTGCGAGTGCGATCTACCCCGCGATCTGGCCCTTTTGGGGGGCGACGAAATTCGGCTGGGATACGGCGATGATCGGGGTGTCGCTGGCGGCATTCGGGATCATCACGGCGGTGTTTCAGGGGTTTGTCACGGGGCCTGCGGTCGCGCGGTTCGGCGAGGTGCAGGTCTGCCTGATCGGGATGATCTCGGCGGTGATCGCGGCGATTGGCTATGGCCTGGCGGGCGGGCTGTTCGTGGTGGTGGTGTTCATGCTGGTGCATGGACCGGAGGGGTTTGTGCATCCGATGCTGGTGGCGATCATGTCGAAGGTGGTGCCGGATGATGCGCAGGGTGAGTTGCAGGGGGGTATTTCATCGGTGATGAATATCGCGATGCTGCTGGGGACGATTTTCTTTTCGCAGCTCTTTGCCTATTTCATGGAGGCGGGGGCACCTGTGCAGTCACCGAACGTGGCGTTCTATGCGGCGGCGGGGCTGCTCGCGGGGGTGCTGATGCTGTTTGCGGCGGTCAAACCGAGGGAAGCCTATGTCTGAGACGTTCAAGGGTAGTTTCACGCAGCAGGAGCCGATCCCGGAAGAGGGGATCGCGGCGGCACTGGCGGTGCTGCAGCACGGGCGGCTGCACCGGTACAATGTGGCCCCGGGTGAGGTGGCGGAAACCGCACTGCTGGAGGAGGATTTTGCAGGCCTGGTGGGGGCGCGGTACTGCCTTGCCGTCGCCTCGGGTGGTTATGCGATGGCGACGGCGCTGCGCGCGGTTGGCGTGGGGCACGGGGTGCCGGTGCTGTCGAACGCGTTCACGCTGGCCCCCGTGCCGGGGGCGATTGCGAGCGTGGGCGGGGTGCCGGTCTTCGTGGAGGTGACGGACGACCTGACGATTGATCTGGATGATCTGGCGGCGAAGGCAGGATCGGCAAAGGTGCTGCTGCTGAGCCATATGCGGGGGCATGTCTGCGATATGGAGCGCCTGATGGCGATCTGTGATGCGGCAGGCGTGACGGTGATCGAGGATTGCGCGCATACGATGGGGGCCACATGGAACGGCGTGCCGAGCGGGCGGCATGGGCGGGTGGGGTGCTATTCGGCGCAGACCTATAAGCATGTGAACAGCGGCGAGGGCGGGTTTCTGGTGACGGATGACGCGGTGATTGCTGCCAAGTCAGTGCTGCTGTCAGGGTCATATATGCTTTACGCGCGGCACAGGGCGGCACCGCCACCGGAGGTGTTCGAAGGGCTGCGTCTGGAGGTGCCGAATATCTCTGGCCGGATGGATAATCTGCGGGCCGCGATCCTGCGGCCGCAGTTGGCGCTGCTGGCGGACCGGCGGGACCGTTGGGGGGTGCTTTACCGGACGCTGGAGGCGGGGCTGGCAGGCGTGCCGGGCCTGCGGCTGATCCCGCGGCCTGCGGCGGAGGTCTATGTGGCGTCGTCGTTCCAGTTCCTGCTGCCGGAATGGGAAGGTGCGCGGGTCGAGGCGCTGGTCGCGCGGTGTCTGGCACGCGGGGTGGAGTTGAAATGGTTCGGGGCGGCGGAGCCTGTGGCGTTTACCAGCCGCTACAGCCATTGGGCCTATGCCAATCCGGCACCGATGCCGCAGACGGACCGGGTGCTGGCGGGCCTGATCGACATGCGGCTGCCGCTGACGTTCACGCCCCAGGATGCGGCGCTGATTGCGCGGATCATCCGGGCAGAGGTGGGGGCGGTCTGGCAGGGCGAAGTGACCCCGGTGGCGCGGGCGGTTGGGGCGGAGTGACGTCATGGCTGACAAGAAAACCCGATCACCGCAGGAAAAGAAGGCGCTTTCGCTGACGAAAGACCGGCGGAACGGGTATGGCGAGAATGACAAGGGATCGCGCAAGACGATTCCGGCAGCCAAGGCGCGGGGGCATCGCATTGCGCGGCACAAGGACAAGCAGGCCCTGGGCGATGTGGAGGCCGCAGTGGAGCTTGTCCCCCTGATCCGGCGCAAGCCTGACTGGAAGAAGGTGCCGGATGTGCCGCTGGGCGAGGTGATTGCGAGCAGCCTTGCCAAGCGATTGCGGCTGGTGGGGCGGCGTGCAGGCAAGCGCAAGCCTGATCCGCAAGCATAAGATCTTGGGCCGCATCACCCCTTCTAGCCGGGATTATCGGCGCGCCCCGCAATGGTGGATGGGCCCGCCGCCGCGGCGCCCGAAGCGGTGGTGGCAGCGGCTGGCGGACCCGGTGGTCTACCTCAGGGCGGTGATTGCGGTGTCGGTTGTGGCGCTGGTGATCGTGCCGCTGCTGGCGGACGGGGCGCTGGCGGTGGCGCGGCCCCTGGCGGCACCGGATGGCAGTTGCCGGGTGCTGCGGGTGGTGGATGGCGATACTGTCGATCTGTGGTGCAGCGCGACGGGGTTTGAGCGGGCGCGGCTGGACGGGTTCGACGCGCCCGAGTTGTTTTCGCCGAAATGCGGGGCGGAACTGCTGGCGGCACAAAAGGCGAAATGGGCGCTCAGGGGGATGCTGCTGTCGGGGGGTGATCTGCGGCTGGAGCGGGGCGGGCTTGACCGGTATCAGCGGCGGCTGGTGACGGTGTGGGTGGGGCCTGTGCCCCTTTCGCGGCGGATGGTGCAGGGCGGATACGCGCGCAGCTACGGGGGCGGGATCAGGGGAGGGTGGTGCGGATGATCGTGAAACGGATCGGTGCCTTGTCGGCCGAAGTGCAGGTGGGCGAGATGACGGTGATCGCGCTGTCGGATGGCGAGACGCTGATGCCGCTGACACATCTGCGGGGGCCGGATGGGGCGGCATTGGACAGGGATGCGCTGGCGGGGGCGGATATCGCGGAC
>JAAFHS010000295.1 GCA_013298485.1 Rhodobacterales bacterium | reverse complement strand
CGCATCTAGCCGCTCGGCCCCGCCGCAAGATCGGCCAGCACGTCATTGGCCCTTGTGCGCGCATTGATGCGTTCGCGGTGAATGAGGTACAGGCCCGATGCGACGATCACCCCGATCCCGGCCCAGGTCAGCCTGTTCGGGAAATCGCCGAAAACCGCATAACCCAAGGCGACCGCCGCCACGATTTCCAGATAATGCAAGGGCGCCAGTGTCGCGGATGGCGCGAATTTCAGCGCATAGGTCATGCAGATATGGCTCAGCGCCGCCCAGAACCCCACGCCGAACAGCCACAGCCACATCAGGCCACCCGCAGGCCAGATCGCATCAAGGGCGGCGATCCCCGACCCGTCAAACATCCACATCAACGGCAGACAGATCGCAGCCCCCGCCAGTGAGGTGTGCATCTGCATGGTCACCGGGTGCATATGGGCCGCCACCGCCCGCGTCGACAGCATGTAGAAGGCAAAGAAAAACGCCGTCCCCAGCGGCCACAGCGCCACGTATCCGAACACCGACAGCGATGGCTGGATCACCAGCAAGGCCCCGCAGAACCCGACGGCACAGGCCCCGATCCGGCGGGGGCCGACCTCATCGCCAAAGAGATAGGCCCCAAGGATCAACAGGATGAAGGGTTCGACAAAGGCAATCGCCAGCGCATCCGCCACCGGCATCACCGCGATGCCCGACACGAAACTGTAGGTCGACAGGATCAGCCAGACCGCCCGCAGCGTGACCATCCCCGCCACCCGTGCGCTGACACCCCAGGCCAGCCGCATCACCAGCACCACGGGCAGCATCAGCGCGCCCTGCACGACAAACCGCGCGGTCGTGATCTGCCCCACCGGCACCCCGCCTTCCGCTGCCAGCTTGGACGCCACGTCCAGCAAGGGTGCCAGCACGCAGAACGCGAGCATCAGCACGACGCCCGGCAGGATACGGTCGGTGGTCAGGCCTGCTGTGCTCATGCGACAATGATGACCTGACCTGTGCCCGCACCCTCCACGCTTTTGGCATAGGCGCGCCCGACGCGTGCGGGGTCGACCGGATCATGTCCGGGAAACCAGTCGCCATAGCGCGGAACCGAGGATTGCAGCAGGCCCGGGCTGACCACATTGATCCGCTGGCCGCGCGGCATCTCGATCGCCGCACCCTTGACGAACCCCGCCAGCGCCCCGTTGGCCGTGGCCGCCCCCGCACCCATGCGGATTGGATCGCGGTCCAGCACACCGCTTGTCAGCGTGAAAGACCCGCCCTCGGCCACATGCGCAAAACCTGCCAGCACCAGATTGATCTGCCCCATCACCTTGTCGCGCAGGCCCAGCATGAACTGATCTTCGGTGAAATCCGTCACTGCTGCGAAATGCACGTTGCCTGTGGCCGACACCACCGCATCGACCATCCCCGCCTTCGCATACATCGCCCGGATCGAGGCCGCATCCGCGATATCGGCCTGGATATCACCGCCGCTGCGCCCCACCCGGATCAGATCATGGCGCGCGCCCAGTTCCGCACAGACGGCCGTCCCGACATCGCCCCCGGCCCCGATCACGATGATCTTCATGGCAGCGTCCCCCCTTTCAGCAATTCGGCACGTTCACGGCAAGGCCACCCAGCGAGGTTTCCTTGTATTTCTCGTGCATATCCTTGCCCGTCTGGCGCATCGTCTCGATGCAGACATCCAGCGACACCAGGTGAATCCCATCGCCCCGCAGGGCCAGTGACGCCGCTGACACCGCCTTGATGGCACCCAGGCCATTGCGTTCGATGCAGGGCACCTGCACCAGTCCCTTCACCGGATCGCAGGTCATGCCCAGATGGTGTTCCAGCGCGATCTCTGCCGCATTTTCCACCTGCTCCGGCGTGCCCCCCAGCACGGCGGCCAGCCCGGCAGCACCCATCGCCGCCGCCGACCCGACCTCGGCCTGACAGCCGCATTCGGCACCGGATATGCTGGCGTTATGCTTGCACAGGCCCCCGATGGCCGAGGCTGTCAGCAGGAAATCCCCAAGATGCTTGCGCGATGCCCCCGGCACATGGTCAAGCCAATAGCGGATCACCGCAGGCACCACCCCCGCCGCCCCGTTCGTGGGGGCGGTCACCACCTGCCCTCCAGCGGCGTTTTCCTCGTTCACCGCCATCGCATACAGGCTCATCCAGTCGTTGATCGTATGGGGTGCCGTCATGTTCAGCCCGCGTTCCGCCAGCAGCGCATCATGGATGCCCTTCGCCCGGCGGCGCACTTTCAGGCCCCCCGGCAGGATGCCTGTGCCCGCAATGCCGCGGTCGATGCAATCCGTCATCACCTGCCAGATGCGGTCCATCCCCGCGTCCAGATCGGCGGCAGACCGGAACCGCAACTCATTCGCCCGCTTCATCGCGGCAATCGACAGCCCCGATGCCTTTGCCATCGCCAGCATTTCTGCCGCCGTCTCGAACGGATAAGGCACATCCGCCCGTGCGCGCGCCTTTTTCTCGCCCGCCTCGGCCAGCTCCGCAGCAGTCAGCACAAAGCCCCCGCCGATGGAGTAATAGGTTTCCGACAGGATCACGTCGCCCTGCGCATCGGTCGCGTAAATGACCATGCCATTGGCATGGCCGGGCAGGGCGGGGCCAAAGTCGAAGTTCAGATCATGCGCGGGGTCAAAGCGCAGGGGCGGCAGGCCATCCACCGTGATCATCTTCGTCTCGCGGATCGCGGCCAGTGCCGCATCCGCCTTGTCATGGTCGTAGGTATCCGGCGCAAACGCCGCAAGGCCCAGGATCGTGGCGCGGTCCGTCGCATGGCCCACCCCGGTGAAGGCCAGGCTGCCGTGCAAGGCCACGCGCAGGCCACGCGGATGAAACGGGCTGGCGCGCAACGTCTCCAGAAAGCGCGCGGCAGCCACCATCGGCCCCATCGTATGCGAGGATGAAGGGCCTATGCCCACCTTGAACATATCAAACACGGACAGGAACATCAGCCGGCCTTTGTAAAGGGTTTCGGGCCCAGCCCTTCCACTTCTGCAACCTTCTGCGCTGCAGGGCGCGCCTCGGCCGCTGCAAGCACGGCCTGCAGGGCCGGGTAGTCCGACAGCGGGATGTTCAACCCGGGCTCCGGCGCATAGGCCGATGTCCAGCGCATCAGCATTCCCAGATAATAGGCCATGATCGACGGCTGTTCCGGCGACAGCCAGGCAGGCCGGTCTGCCACGACCATCGCCTCCAGTGCCGCATATTGTTCCCGCAAGGTCGCATGGGCCACCGGGGCCACATGGGCTGCCGCCGCATCGCCACCGGGATATTCGGGGTGCAGAAGATCCATCATCGTCGTGTGGACGCCGTTGTTCACCAGCACGAACCACGACAGAAAGGCCGCCCGCGCCGGGTCTGCGGGCGCAGGGGCCAGCCGCCCGTGATGATCCGCCAGCCACAGCAGGATCGCCCCCGTTTCAAACATCGCACCATGGGGCGTTTCGAGTGCGGGGATTTTGCCCAACGGATGAATGCGCCGGTACGCCGGCGTCTCCAGATCGCCCGCCTCAAGGCTTTTCATGGCAAGGCTGAAGGGCACCCCCAGTTCAACCAACGTCATGTGCACGCACATGGAGGCAAAGTCAGGCGCATAGTGCAATGTGTACATCGGCGAAACCCCATCCCTTTTCGTCATCTATCGCCAGTTTGCGCGACGGAAACCAGTGGAAAGCGACGCAATCACCGACAATGATGTCAGGCCCCGCATGCCGATCGCGGGCGTCCCCGCAAATGACGCGTCCAGGCTGCACTCCGCCACGCGGCGGCCGCGCCCCCGCCTGACGATATCGTGTTGCCGCCGCCGCTTGCGCCCGGTCTATTCCGTTGTACAGTCTGCAAAACAATTCCGAGTTGTGCCTGCCTCGCCGCGGCAAAGATCGGTCAGGCGGTGCGGGGTTGATGGTTACGACGTTTTCGGCAGAACAGTTTGCGGTCTTTGCCGCCCCCGTCAGAACCATCTGGATCAGCGATGCCGCCCAACGTCTGCATCACGCTTACCCCACCTATTTCAAGGCATTGGAGGTTGAGGCAGCCGATCTTGTGCCGCTTTGTCAGGCGGTCGAACACTGGGCCGCCGGATTGGCCGTCACGGGCGCACGCGATGTGGCACAGCTGTGTTGCGTTGCCATCACCTTCGGTCACCGGTTCTGGGATGATCCCCGCTTTGCCGCATATCTGAATACGTCCGTTGGCCAGCCCGATGCTGCCG
>JAAFHS010000294.1 GCA_013298485.1 Rhodobacterales bacterium | reverse complement strand
GAAAAGTCAGAAATTGACAGCCGTCAATTTTTCCTTCATTTCAGGCTGTCCACCACCGCCAATGCCGCCGCCCGTGGGTCTGCCGCCTGCCAGATCGGGCGGCCCACCACGATGTGATCCGCGCCGTCCGCAATCGCCTGTGACGGTGTCGCGATCCGCTTCTGGTCCCCCGCCGCCGCCCCTGCGGGCCGCACCCCCGGCGTCACGATCAACCGCCCCTTCGCCTGTGGCAGCGCGCGGATGAACGCCGCCTCCTGCGGGCTCGCGATCACGCCATCCGCGCCCGCCTCCAGCGCCTTTGCCGCGCGTTCCAGCGTGATCGCGGCGATATCGCCCGGCTTGATGCAGTTCGCATCGAGATCAGCCCGGTCCAGCGAGGTCAGCACTGTCACCGCGAGGATCTTCAGCCCCGTCCCCCCGCGCCCTGCGACCGCCGCACGCACCACCTGCGGATCGCCATGCACCGTCAGGAAATCCAGATCATACTGCGCAATCCCCCGCACCGCCGCCTCCACCGTGGCCCCGATATCGAACAGCTTCAGGTCCAAGAAAATCCGCTTGCCGTGTTCCGCCTTCAGCTCATTCGCAAGGGCAAACCCGCCGCCCGTCAGCATCCCAAGGCCGATCTTGTAGAACGACACGGCATCGCCGATGCGGGCGGCAAGGTCCAATCCCTGCACCACATTCGGCACGTCCAAAGCCACGATCAAACGGTCATCAGCGCGGTTGGCATCTGCCATTGCGGTCCCCCATCATTTCTGGCGTCATGCGGGGGCGGGGCGGGGCTGTCAAGGAAAGGTCGCGATGATCCTGTGTTTCGACATCGGCGGCACGCGGATCCGCGCGGCAGCGTCCCGGCGCAGTGTCTTGACCCCGTTGGGCGAGGTGGCGACCCCCACCACCGATTTTGCGGCCTTTGCGGCGGCGGTTGCAGGGTTTCTGCGCGGGGCCGAGGTGGGCGTTGCCCTGTCGATCCCCGGTGTGGTGGACCCGGTCTCGCACTGCATCAGGATCGCCAATATCCCCTGTCTGGATGGCCGCGATCTGACATCTGATCTGGTCAAGGCACTGGGTCTGCCCGCACTGGTCCTGAATGACGCCGATGCCTTTGCGATGGCCGAGGCGCGGATGGGCGCGGGGCGGGGGCAGGCTTGCGTGTTCGGGATCATTCTCGGCACGGGCGTAGGCGGCGGGCTGGTACGCGACGGGCAGTTGGTGACGGGGGCAGGGGGGTATGCGGGCGAATGGGGGCATGGCCCGGTGATCCGGGACCCGGCCTTTGCCTGCGGCTGCGGGCAGGTGGGATGCCTTGACACGATCGGCGGCGCGCGGGGGCTGGAGCGGTTGCACCATCACCTGACGGGTGAAACCGCCCCTTCGGTCGATATTCTGCGCCGCTGGCATGCGGGTGATGGGGCAACGGTCGATCTGTGGCTTGATCTTCTGTCCGGCCCGCTGGCGATGGTCATCAACGTGATCGGGGCGGATATCGTGCCTGCTGGCGGGGGTCTGGCCAACGATGCACGCCTGATTGCGGCACTGGACATCGCGGTGCGCAGCCGCATCCTGCGCCAGATGGGCCACCCGCTGGTGGTGCCGGCGCAGGTTTCGGTGGATGCGGGGCTGGTCGGGGCAGCGGCGGCGGGGGAGGCGGCATTTGGCGATCCTGCTTGAGGTTTGCGTGGATGATCCGGCAGGGCTGGCCGCAGCCGTGGCAGGCGGGGCCGACCGGATTGAGCTTTGTGCCGCCCTCGCCCTTGGCGGGCTTACGCCGTCAGTTGGTTTCATGCAGGCGGCGGCGGGCTGCGGTCTGCCCTGCATGGCGATGATCCGCCCGCGCGCCGGGGATTTCGTGTATAACGCTTCTGAGGTTGCGGTGATGCGCGCCGATATCCGGGCGGCGCGGGCGGCAGGGCTGGCGGGTGTGGTGATCGGGGCGTCATACCCCGATGGCACGCTGGATGCGGATACGCTGGCGGTCCTGCTGCGCGAGGCGCAGGGCATGGACGCGACCCTGCACCGCGCGATTGATCTGTGCCCCGATCCGGTCGCCGCCGTGGGGGTTGCGATGCAGCTGGGTTTCCGGCGCATTCTGTCGTCGGGCGGTGCTATGACGGCACCGGACGGTGCCGCGACACTCGCCGCGATGATGGAACGGGCGGGGCCGGATTGCACCATCATGCCGGGATCGGGCCTCACGGCCGCCACCCTGCCCCGCCTTGCGCATCTGCCTTTGCGCGAGGTTCACGCCTCATGTGCCACCATTCTGCCGTCCGCCCGGCCACCTGTCGCCATGGGATTTCAGTCCGCCAGTGCCAAGCGCACGGATCGCGCTGCGGTTGCCGCCTTGAAAGCCGCGCTCGCGCATTGACAGATGCCCAGGTTGGCGCGACCTTGCGCAAAAAGGGGCAGTTCATGGATATCAACCTGAGTTTCGATCGCCCGGAGGATGGCCCGCGCGCAGGCCCGATCACCGTGGGCTGGTTCCTGACCAGCGACAAGGGGGCGGTGATGTATGATCCGCCCGAACGCGTGTCGTTCCGCCAGACCAACAAGGCGCATGCGAAATCGGCCAGCCGCTGCCCCGCCGTGATCCAGATGGAAAGCCGGTTCTTCGCGGTGAAATGCCCGTTCGACATCCATATCGGCTTTACGCGCGACAAGGATGGCAAGGGGCAGCTGGTGAACCGCGCAGGCGTGGCCAGCCCCATCCGCGGCAACAAGCTGGGCGAGGTGCTGACCTTGGTGTCCGAGGTCGAATGGCGCTATCCGGACCGCCCGACGATCCAGCTGTCGCTGCCCTACTGCTTTATCGCGGATGAGGTCGTCTATATGACGCAGCTGGCGAGTTTTGCGCATTACCGCCCCGTGCCCCTGCCCGGCACGATCTTTGGCGGGCGGTTTCCGATCAATGTCTGGCCGCGCCCGATCATGTGGGCGTTCGAATGGCACGAGCCGGAAAAGGAGATCATCCTGAAACGCGGTGAGCCTTTGTTCTATGTGCAGTTCGAAGGCGATGGCCCGGACCGGCCCGTGCAGATGGTCGAGGCGGCCAAGACGCCGGAACTGACCGGGTATCTGGAGAAAATCTCGGGCGTGGTGAATTACGTGAACCAGACCTTCAGCCTGTTCAAGGCGGCCGAGGATTTGCGCCCCAAACGGCTGGTGACCCCAAAGGAAAAGTGATGCGGTCGGTCCTGTGCATCTGGGATGTGGCAGATGCCGCCGAACATGTGGTCCTGACGGTCGATGGCCGAATCGAGGCCCCGAACTGGCATCCGGACGGGGCCAGTCTGCTGGTGAACGGAGAGGGGCGGCTGTTTCACGTACCGCTGGATCGGCCCGCCTTGCAGGTCATCGACACGGGCTTTGCCACACGGTGCAACAATGACCATGGGTTCAGTCCCGATGGGACGCGCATTGTGCTGTCGCATCACACCGAACGCGGGGCGGAGGTTTTCATGATACCCAGCGGCGGGGGCGTCCCGCAACCGGTAACGAAAGCCGCGCCAAGCTGGTGGCATGGCTGGTCGCCGGATGGTGCGACGCTGGCCTATGTCGCGGCGCGGGGCAGCCGGGTGGTGGATGTCTATACCATCCCCGCAGGCGGTGGCGACGAGGCGCGCCTGACCCATGGCGAGGGGCATTGCGACGGCCCCGACTATGCGGCGGATGGCAGCCTCATCTATTACAACTGCGACCGGGGCGGGCATCCGCAGATCTGGGTGATGGGTGCGGATGGCGCGGATCAGCGGCAGGTGTTCGCGGATGATTGCGTCAACTGGTTCCCGCACCCGTCGCCCTGCGGGCGGTATCTGGTCTATCTGGCCTATCCGCCCGGCACGCGTGGCCATCCGGCGGATTTGCCAGTGGCTTTGGTGTTGTGTGATCCGGATGGCGGCAACCGGCGACGGATCGTCGAATTCACGGGCGGGCAGGGCACGATCAACGTGCCAAGCTGGCGGCGGGATGGCGGGGCCTTCGCCTATATGCGCTATCAGCCATAGGGTTTGCGGAAAGCGCCGGGGGGTTTCACACCCCCCGGACCCCCCGTGGGATATTTGTGCAGAGAGGAAGATGGGGACTTGCCTTGGATCAAGGACAATCCCATCTGGGGATGACAGGCTGACGAACACGTGCCGCAATCGGGCGTGTTGGCGGTGCTAACATAAAGGAGAGACCGATGAACCTTGAGCAGTTCACGGAACGGTCGCGCGGGT
>JAAFHS010000293.1 GCA_013298485.1 Rhodobacterales bacterium | reverse complement strand
GAAGCACAAGACAGATTACTGCATTCACCCCGACCGCCGCCATCAGCAGACGTGGCCTGCGCGCCAGAACAGCGACCGCGATCACCGTGCCGGCAAAATATGCAGATGCCGCCCAGTTGGCATAGGCTTTTTCAAGCACCGCCTGCGTGGTCACGATGATCAAGGCAGGCACCACGAAAACCGCAAGCCGCGCCCGTATTCCCCACACCAAAGCGGCAAACAGCACGGGTCCCATGACGGCAAACTGGCTGGCTATGAAGGTCGCCCCGCGTAAAGGGCTAAGCCCGGAAAAGGGGGCCTCCTGACGCACCCATCCGACATTGTCCATTGTGTGGGACACTGTCGTCAGATCGTGGCTCAGGTTCCACAGGATGTTGGGCAGGATCACCAGCGCAAACGCCGCCAGCATCACCCCCGTCGCGCGCCAGGAGAGGCGCATCCCCGGGACGAAAGCCGCCAAGCCGACCCCAAGCAGAAAATAGATCGCCGCATATTTTGCCAGAAACGCAAGCCCGGCCATCGCCCCGGTCAAGGCTGCAAACCGCAGACCACCGCCCCCGAGAAGGCAATGATAAAAGTAGAGTGCGGCACAGAAAAATGGCGCCATGATCGTATCGGTAGACGCAAGCAGGCTTCCCACCGCGACCATCGGCAGTGTCGCGTAAGCCGCCGCCACCCAGATGGGCACACGGGGTGCCTGAAGACGCGCCGCCAGCGCCGCGAGGATCAGGGCCGCTGCCCCATGAAACACCGCAAAGGGTGCCCTAACCCAGAATGCGGTATCGCCCATCAGCCTTGTCACCCCGCCGATAACCCACGCGATCAGCGGCGGCTTAGAATAATAGCCGAATGAAAAGCTTTGGCCCCAGAGCCAGTACTGTGCCTCGTCAACAAAAAGATCCGTCTGGTTGAACGCCAGAAACACAAGCCGCAAGGCGGTTATCGCCGCAACGACACCCAGCGACGGCCAAAACCAGACGGTCTGATCAGTTTGCTGTGTCACGCCTGGCCCGGTGAATAAGCCACAGATTGCGGCTGTAGATCACCACGCCTGGCAACTGGCCCAGAATGATGACGGGTTCAAGTTTGTGAATGCCGTAGGCAAGAACGACCAGGCCGCCGATGATGGAAAAGTACCAGAAAGCCACTGGTACCACGGACTGCCCGGCCCGTTCCGACGCGATCCATTGCACAATGAAACGCGCCGTGAACATCAGCTGTCCCAGCAGCCCGACAATCAGCCAGAGTGAATCGACTGCCGTATCAGCGCCAAGAATACTCATGATGGTTTGCATCTATTGCCGTCCCTGGTCTTCAGCCAAAATGGGGTTGGTCTTCTTGCGCCGCTTCAGCAGCCACATCACGCCGAACAGATCAACCATGCCCACCAATCCGCGCTGCAGATTGCTGTAGTTAGACTGCCCGGCAATCCTTGCGCGGTGGCCCACATCCACATGCCGGACCTGCCAGCCATCGCGGGCAAACAATGCCGGAAGATAGCGGTGCATGTGATCAAAGTAGGGCAGCCGCAGAAAGGCCTCGCGCCGGAACGCCTTCAGGCCGCAGCCCGTATCGCGCGTGCTGTCGCCCAGCATCCAGGATCGCAGACCATTGGCGAAACGCGACGCAAGCCGCTTGGACAATGTATCTTTGCGCCCCACGCGTTGCCCCGCGACCAAACCCACCATGGCAGAGCCTTCTGCCGCAAAGGGTGCCAGCAGCGCGGGGATGTATTCCGGCGGGTTCTGGCCATCACCATCCAGCGTACAGATCAGACCGCCCTTCGCCGCCAGCACACCCGAATGCACGGCGGCACTTTGCCCGGCCGACAGCGGATGCCGCACAAGACGCAACTGCGGCAGGCCCGCCGCGCGTTCCATGACCACCGTCGCAGTTGCATCCGATGAGCCATCGTCGACCACGATAATTTCGTACGCACCGCGTGCCGCCAGAACGGTGGCGATCGCATCGACCAGCCCGACGATGTTGTCGGCCTCGTTGCGGGCCGGGATGACAATGGAAAGGGTGACCATGACCTGCCTGCTCTGGCACTGCGAAAGGGGCCGCTGCCACGATATGCCGCCCCGTTTAGTCCAGACCGCGGTGTCCTGCAATCATTCTTGCGCCACTTTACGCGCGACGCGCAAGCCGCCGCTCGCGCAGCAAGGTAAACACACCGCCGGCCACAACGATCCCGGCCCCCACCAGCGTCCAGAGATCGGGGAAGTCGCCAAAAGCGAGCCAGCCCAGCACAATCGCCCAGAGAAGTGCTGTATAACGGTAGGGTGCGACCACGCCAATATCGCCCACGCGCATGGCCCGGATGATGGTCAGATAGCCCGCGATGACACCGATGGCTGCGGCGGGGATCATCAGAAGGGTCCCGGTCTGCGGCACGGCCCACCCCTGCCCGATCGACAATACACCCGAAGACAGTGTCAGCAGGACCGATGTCCAAAAGGCGACGGTGACCGACGGGATGGCGGGGCTGAGTTCCCGCGTGGCGAGGTCACGCACAACGACCGTGGCCACAGAGGCCAGCCCGACCAGTGACCAGACATTGAAGCCATCGGTCCCGGGGCGGATGATGATCAGGACGCCGATAAAGCCGATGGCGATGGCCGTCATCCGCCGCCAGCCGATACGGTCGCCAAAGAAGATCGCCGCGGCAAGGGTGACCAGCAGCGGCAGGGATTGCAGGATGGCCGACAGGTTTGCCAGTTCCATATGCTTAAGGGCAGCAATGAAGGTAAAGGTTGCGGCCACCTCGGCCACCGCGCGGACACTGACAATCATGCCATCCTTGCGCGGCAGAGCAAAGCGGCCCTGTGCGGTGATGATGACCAGCGCACCAAGCGCCATGACAGTCAGCGCGCCGCGCAGGGTGATGGCCTGGAACAGGGGGATGTCTTTGATGATCAGCTTCATGAACATGTCGTTGATCGTGAAGGCGGCCATCGCGACACACATGAAGACGGCCCCGCGCAGGTTATCGGAAAGGGGCATGATGGTCCTGTGTGGTGGAGTTGGCGGGGCTGTAGTGGGTCGGAGGGGGAAGCGGAAGGGGGGCGAGAGAGTGCGGGGACTTATTGTGGCATGACGATCCGGGTGGCTGGCTACCGCCCGACACATGCAAATGCACAAGCCTTAGCCGCCAGATAGTGCGGCTTCACACCGCCCCGGTGGATCGGCGACAGCCAAGGGTTCCTGCACTGCGGTCTGTGCCTGTTCTTCGGTAATGAACCCGGCGCGTGCCATCTCGGACAGGACGAAGTTCCGTCTCATCAAGGCACGCTCAGCGTCGCGGTCGGGCTGGTATGAGGCCGGAGACTTGATAAGCCCCGCAAGGAAGGCGACTTCATGCAGCACCAGCGCGTCGGCGTCTTTGGCAAAATACGCGCGCGCGGAATCGTCGATGCCAAAACAACCACGTCCAAAGTAGATTTCATGGCTATACCAATCCAGAATCTCATCCCGGCTGAGGGCTTGGGCAATGGCGAATGAGATGACCATATTTCTGCGACGACCGGGTTCAGGATACCAAAGTGCGATGTAGGACGTGATGACGGACAAGCCCGGTGCGCGTTCGTGAAACTTGCGATCCTCGGCTGCAATGACAGCTTGCAGGAATACTTCCGGGCTGTCGGTCCAGCTTGCACTGGCGGATGCGTAGGCCGCCCGGATGGCGTCAGGGTCCAGAAAGGATCTGTCGTCCTGGGCCGAGGCACTGTGCGCTACCCCCAGAAGCAACGCCAATGTGCCCCACATCAACCGCACGAAATTTGGCATTTGAACCCTGTACGTTTCGTCCTGTTCCGCTGCCAGAAGGCAAATGGACGGCAAAGACCTGCCCTCATCTTGTGGGGAGGGTAATGGATCGTGCAAGACGTTTCTGCCGGGAACAAGGGGACGACCCGCCACCGGGGTAAACGAAGAGGCCCCCGCGTTTGCACGCAGGGGCCCCTTCAATGATTCAGCACCGATCAATCGCGGCTTTCGACCGTATCGACCAGACCGGTATCCACCTCGGGCGCGTCCATCACGATATCCGTCGGTGCGGCAAGGGCTGCGGCACTTTCGGCCATCGAACGGCGGGCCTCGATCACCTCGGTATCGCGGTCGGTTGCGATTTTCTTCACGCGGCTTGTGGCCCCGCCCGTGCCTGCCGGGATCAGACGGCCGACGATGACGTTCTCTTTCAGCCCCACCAGTTTGTCCCGCT
>JAAFHS010000292.1 GCA_013298485.1 Rhodobacterales bacterium | reverse complement strand
TCCGATGACCGCAATATCCCGCATCCGGTGATGGATATCGCAGGTGGCGGGCGGGGCAAGTGCAATCATGCCTGCAGGCCCACCGATGCTGTCGCAGGAATGCACTGCAACTGGCGGGGGTAAGTCCACGCGACATCAGGCTTTCCTGACTATGCAGGCCGCCGCTGCCGCCCTATGGTCAGTGTATTCAGGCATAAGGTCGGCCCCATGGATTTGCTGTTTGCGCTGGTTGTTCTGGTTCCCCTCGTTGTCATCGGGATCATCATCGCGCTGCTGATCGGGCAATCGACACTGAAAGATCGCCTTTCAGGTCTGAATAGCCGGGTCTCAACGCTTGAGGTTGAAATTCGTCAATTGCGGCAGGGAGTCGTGACGCAGACGGTGGCACCTCCGGTTGTGATAACAACACCCGAATCCCCGCCCGAAGTACTGGTGACCGCCGGGCCGGAGGCCCGGGACATCCCACCGGCCATGCCAGAAGATATCGCGGCAGATGCCATCGCAGCAGCGCTGGCAACACCGGACCAGAACCAGCCGCTGGTGATGCGGCGGGATCGTTTTGCCGACCTGATGGATTGGCTGAAAGACAATTGGGTTTATGCGGTCTCGGCCCTGTCGCTGGCGCTGGCGGGCGTGTTTTTCGTGCAATACGGCGTGGAAAAAGGGCTGTTGCCGCCCGCCGTGCGCGTACTGGCGGCCATTCTGTTTGGGGCGGGTCTGATCGGTGCGGGCGAATGGCTGCGCCGCCGCCATGGCGATGGGGCCGCAGATGTGACGGCGTATCTGCCGTCAGTGTTTTCGGGTGCAGGCCTTGTGTCGATCTTCGCCGCCGTGCTGGCCGCGCGGCAGCTCTACGGGCTGATCGGGCCGGAGGTGGCCTTTGCCGCACATCTGGCAACCGCCGCATTGGCGGTGCTGCTGGGATGGTTTTATGGCCCGCTGCTGGTGGCAGTGGGGTTGCTGGGTGCGGCGCTGGCACCCTTCATCGTTGCGGGTGGTTCGGATGCCGGGCCGTGGCTGTATGCCTATTTCGCGCTGATCGCAGCCACCGGGCTGGCGATTGATGCCGTGCGCCGCTGGGCATGGGTATCCGTACTGGCCCTTGTGCTGGGCTATGGCGGGGCTGCGCTGATGTTTGCGGCGGGGGCGGGACTGCCGGGTTTCGTGGCGATACTGTTGGTGTTGGCGGTGATGGCGGTGATCTTGCCGCTGCTGTCCCTGATCCCGCGCCATCCGGGGCCGTCTGTGGCGCAGGCGATCATGGCGCAGGGCCAGGCGGGCTGGCCGCCCTTCCCGGTGCGACTGGCCGCAGGTGCTGCACTGGCATCGACTGCCGGGCTGGTGTTGCTGGCGGGGCAACCGCCCAGCGAGGCGATGATGGTGATGGGCGCGCTGACGCTGCTGGCGCTGACCTACCTGATCTGGGCGGAACGCGCCGAAGGGCTGGACGATCTGGCAGCCCTTCCGGCCACAGGGTTCATCGGTGCGCTGGTGATGCAGGGGGCGGGATACCTGCCGGTTTTCCGCGATTTCGCAGGTCAGGCGATTGCACTGCGACCGCCCGAGACGGCGGCCCCGCTGACAGTGACGCTGCTGCTGGCGATGGCCGGTGCCATGTCGCTGGGCGCGGCCTTGCGGTCATTCCGGGCAGAGCCGTTGCGGATTGCATTCGGTCTGGGTGCCGTACTGGTGGCCCCGGTGGCGGCGGCCACGCTGGAATTGCTGTGGCAGCCCGCCACCGTGATGGGACTGTATCCCTGGGCGCTGCACATCATGGCACTGGCAGCAGCGATGGTTGCCCTTGCCGCGCGCTATGCCCGTCTTGACGGGGAAGATCACCGCCGTGCGGCCTATGCGACCCTGTCAGCCCTGTCGCTGATCGCGCTGGCACTGTTCCTGCTGGCGACGTCGACGGCCCTGACATTGGCACTGGGTGTGCTGGTGGTTGTGGCGGCATGGCTGGACCGGCGGTTCCGGTTGCCGGAGATGGGGATTTTCATCCAGATCGGGGTGGCCGTGCTGGGCTACCGGTTGCTCGCGGACCCCGGTATCGGCTGGGCGCTGGAGGCCCCGCTGGGGCAGGTGGTGGTGGCCTTTGGCGGGGTGATTGCGGCAGTGCTGGCGGCATTGTGGCTATTGCAGCCGCTGGCGCGGGTGCTGCCCAAAGGCGTGCTGGAATCGGCAGCGGCGGGGTTCGGGGCGGTTCTGGCCAATGTGCTGATCACCCGGTGGCTGACTACGGACACTGGTGGCGTGCAGCTGGAAAGCCATTGGGGGGTGACCCTAAATGCAATGCCGTGGCTGGTGCTGATGTTGATGCAGCTGTATCGCGCGGGGCTGGGCGGGCCGCTGATGCGGCTGCGGCAGGGCATTGCGGTGGTTGCGGGGCTGATTGCGGGCCTCGGTCTTCTGACGGCTGTGGGGCCGCAGAACCCGCTGTTCGCCTATGGCCCCGAGGATCTGGAGGGGCTGGTGATCGGGCCAGTGGTGTTCAGCAGTCTGCTGCTGGCCTATGCGGTGCCGGGGCTGGTGCTGCTGTTCGGGGCATGGAAGATCGGGGTGGCGGGGCGGTTGCGCACGGGATTTGTGGGCGCGGGAGCAGCGTTGTGCGCGCTGTATGTGGCCTTGGAAATCCGGCATCTGTGGCACGGTGACTGGATCGGTCTGAATGCACGCGTGATGCAGGGCGAGTTGTACACCTATACCCTTGCGATGATGCTGCTGGGTGCAGCACTTTTGTACTTGGCGATCACGCGGCGGTCGGCGCTATTGCGGCGGATTGCCATGGGGGTGATCGGCCTGACGGTGGCGAAAGTGTTCCTGCTGGATGCATCGGGGTTGACGGGGCTGACGCGGGTGGCGAGTTTTGCGGGCCTCGGCCTGTCGCTGGCGGGGCTGGCCTGGTTGAACCGCTGGGCGGGGCAGGTGTCGAAAGACGCCGCCTGATACCGCTTTACCCCCAACGCGTGCTTTCCTATAAGGCGGGGATGAGCCGCATATGCATCATTCCGCGAATTATCGGCTCGGCGTTCTGACCCCTGTCAGACGCCGAGGATTCTGGCGTATCCGCCCCCCAAAGCCCCCCCCGTTTCAAGGACCGCCCCGATGTGTGCCGATACCACTGCAACGCCCCCCGATTACCGCGACACGGTGTTCCTGCCGGAAACCGACTTTCCGATGCGTGCGGGCCTGCCGCAGCGTGAACCCGAATGGCTGGCCCGCTGGGAAAAGATCGGCGTCTATGACCGTTTGCGCGAGAAATCCGGGCGCGCGCCCTTTGTGCTGCACGACGGCCCGCCCTACGCGAACGGGCATCTGCATATCGGACATGCGCTGAACAAAGTGCTGAAGGACATGGTGGTGCGCAGCCAGCAGATGATGGGTTTTGACGCCCGCTATGTGCCGGGCTGGGATTGCCATGGCCTGCCCATCGAATGGAAGATCGAAGAGCAGTACCGGGCAAAGGGGCTGAACAAGGACGACGTGGATATCGTCGCCTTCCGCCAGGAATGCCGCAAGTTTGCCGAAGGCTGGATCAAAGTGCAGCGCGCCGAATTCAAACGGCTGGGCGTGACGGGCAACTGGGACCACCCCTACCTGACCATGGATTACCACGCCGAGGCGGTGATCGCGGCAGAGTTCATGAAGTTCGTGATGAACGGAAGCCTGTATCAGGGATCGAAACCCGTGATGTGGTCGCCGGTGGAGAAGACGGCGCTGGCCGAGGCAGAGGTGGAGTATCATGACTACACCAGCCACATGGTCTGGGTCCGGTTCCGCGTAACCGCGGTCACCCTGCCGATCAGCGGGGCGCGGATGGACCCGCAGATGGAGGCCGATCTGCGCGGGCAGAGCCTGACGCCGCTGATCGGGGCGCATGTGGTGATCTGGACCACGACGCCATGGACCATCCCGCAGAACCGCGCGGTGTCCTTCGGGCCGGGCATCGCCTATGGCCTTTACGAAGTGACCGAAGTGGCCGAGGGCAGCCCTGCCAAGCCGGGCGAACGGGTTCTGCTGGCGGATACGCAGGCGGATGCAGTATTCGCGCAGGCCAAGGTCACCGCACATAAACGCCTGCAGGGCGTGGATGCGGACGAGCTGGCGGGCATCGTGATGGCACATCCCTACCGCGGCATTGCGGATGGTGCGGGGGAATGGGATTTCGACGTGCCAATGGTGCCGGGCGATCATGTCACGGATGATGCGGGCACGGGGTTTGTCCATACGGC
>JAAFHS010000291.1 GCA_013298485.1 Rhodobacterales bacterium | reverse complement strand
CCCGCCACGGCCGCATAACCCGTGCGCCGCCCATCCGATGCCGCGACAATCGCCAGCCACACCATGTTCGGCCCCGGCGTCAGTTCAATGGCAACCGATGTGGCCGCAAACGCGGCCAGCGTGGTCAGGTCCATTTCGCGATGGGGGGCAGGCTCATCAGCACGGCATTGGCGTCATGTCCGGTTTCAAGGCCGAATTTGGTGCCCCGGTCATAGACAAGGTTGTATTCGGCATAAAGCCCCCGGTGGATCAGCTGGACCTCGCGGTCCGCCTCGGTAAAGGGCGTGGCCGTGCGCTTTTCGACCAAGGGCTGGAAGGCGGGCAGGAAGGCCGCACCCACGCTTTGCGTAAAGGCGAAATCCGCCTCCCAATCCCCGGTGTGCAGATCATCATAGAAGATGCCGCCCACGCCGCGCGCGCGGCCCCGGTGCGGGATAAAGAAGTACTCATCTGCCCAGGCCTTGAACTTCGCATAGTAGTCAGGCGAATGCGCATCGCAGGCACCTTGCATCGTGGCATGGAAATGCATGGTGTCTTCGGCATATTCGATGCAGGGGTTCAGGTCCGATCCGCCGCCGAACCACGCGGCCCCCGGTGTCCAGAACATACGCGTGTTCATGTGGACGGCAGGCGCATGCGGGTTGACCATATGGGCCACCAGTGAAATCCCCGATGCCCAGAAACGCGGGTCCGCCTCCATCCCCGGCACGCCGCGCGCGGCCATGGCCTTTTGCGCGCGCGGGGCCAGCTCGCCATGCACTTCGCTGAAATTCACGCCGACCTTTTCGAACACGCGGCCGCCGCGCATCACGCTCATGATGCCGCCGCCGCCGCCATCGCGTGTGGTGGGCGTCACGTCGAAACGGCCCTGCGGGCCTGTGCCATGCGCCGCTTCCAGCCCTTCGAACGCCGCGACGATCCGGTCGCGCAAGGCATGAAACCATGCGGCGGCGCGGGCCTTGCGGCTGTCGAAGTGATCGGTCATCGCATGGTCCCCACATGGCTGTCGCCCCGATTTAGCACCCCATCCGCCAGCCGCCAACATCGCATTTGGCATCCGGGTCCGGGCGGGTTATCTTTGTAGTAGTCACCCGGAAGGCCTGCCATGCGCCGTATCGTCATCTCGTCCCTGTGCCTGTTCCTGGCGGCCTGCGGCACGCCGCAGGAGCAATGCATCAACCGTGAGACGCGCGATCTGCGCGTGGTCAACCGCCTGATCGCGGAAACCGAAGGCAACCTCGCGCGCGGCTATGGGTATGAGGAATATACGGTGTATGAGACCGACTTCGTGCCTTGCGGCTATCTGCCCGATGACGGTGATCCCGCCACGGGCCGCGAAATCCGCTTCTGCCGCGACCGGGTGCCCGAAACCACCCGCCGCCCCGTGGCGATCGATCTGGCCGCCGAACAGCGCAAGCTGGACGGCCTGCTGGCCCGCCGCCGCGATCTGGAGGCGCGCGCAGAACAGGTGGTCGCGGCCTGCCGCGCGGCTTATCCCGAGGGTTAATGCGCCGGGGCCGCCACCGGGTCCAACAGCCCGCGTCCGCCGTCCAGCGTCAGGACCTGGCCTGTCATGAAGCCTGAGGCGTCAGATGCCAGAAACTGCACCGTTTCGGCCAGCTCGGCCGGCGATGCGATGCGTCCCAGCGGGGTTTCCGCCAGGATCGCCTCGCGGTAGTCGGGGTTGTCGCGCAACGCAGCCTGCAAACTGGCGCTCATCACCGACCCAAACGCCACCGCGTTGACGCGGATGCCGCGCGGGGCCAGCGCCACTGCCAGTGATCTTGTCATCTGATCCACCGCCGCACAGCTGATGGAATAGCCCAGCAGCGCACTTTGTGTCCGCGTTGCCGCCAGCGACGACAGGTTGATGATCGATCCGATCGCCCCTTCGGCCCCGGTCTTTTCCGCCTTTGCAATCATGCGTTTCGCTGTCAGCTGTGACAGGCGCAGGCTGGTCATCAGGTTCTGTTCCAAAAGACTTTCGACCGCATCATCCTCGGCCGACAAGGGATCGGACACCATCATCTGGCGGCTGGCGTTCACCAGAATGTCGATCCGGTCGAACGCATCATAGGTTGCCGACAACAGGTTCACCATCGTCAGCTTTTCGCGCAGATCGCCCGCAAACATCCTCACTTCGCCTTCGACCTTGCAGGCCTGCCCGATCTCGGTTTCCAGCCGCGCCTCGTCCATGTCGGCGAACATGACATTCGCCCCCTTGTCCAGAAAATGCCGCGCGATGGCCAGGCCGATGCCATTGGCCGCACCCGTGACGATGGCCGTCTTACCGGCGATGGACAGGGACATGGGGCTTCTCCTCGGGGCGCAGGGGCAGGGTGCAGCGGGTCAGGCGAAAGGCGGGCGTGCCGCCGATATCGTCGATCTGGCGGAACAGGGTGGCAAGGACGGGCATATAGGGCAGCCCCCGGTTCGCGACCAGCCACAGCACGCCGGACGGGACCAGCATCGCGCGGGCTGCGCGCAAAAACGCCACACCCAGGGCGGGGTCCGCGTCGCGCCCGGTGTGGAACGGCGGGTTCATCACGATGGTATCCATCAGATGGGCGGGGCGGTGGCTGCGCACATCGGCCCAGTGAAAGCTGGCGCGCGGATCGGTGATGTTGATGCGCGCGCAGGACAGGGCGGCAAAATCAGCCTCGATCAGGTCCAGCGATTTCACGCCATCGCGCGCCAGGATCGCGCGGCCCAGATACCCCCAGCCCGCCCCCAGATCGGCCACCCGGCCCCCCAGTTTTGCGGGCAGCGCGGCGGCCAGCAGGGCCGATCCCGCGTCGGGTGCATCGGCGGAAAAGGTGCCGGGCAGGGTTTGAAAGCCGCCCGCGATGATGCCGGATGTTGCCGCCCAATCCGCCAGCGCGTCACTGGCCGCAAAGGTGAACAGCTTGCCATGCGCCTTGGACAGCGCATTCGATACCGCCACCCGCGCACGCAGGTCTTTCAGGGCGGTGTCGATGCCATCGGTCTTCTGCCCGTCCACCGCGATGATGCCGCCGGGGGCCACCTCGGCCGCCGCCTGCGCCAGCAGGGCCCGCGCGGCGGCCCTGGCGCGCGGCAGGCAGACCACGGCGGCGGCATAGCGGGCGGTGCCGTCATGGCGGACCGCGTACCCTTGGGCGGCGAAGGCATCATGATCGGGGCGAAAGCCGGTCACGACCTGTACGCGCGCCTTTGGCAGGGACGACAGATCATCGCCCGTGCGCGGGCCATAGACGGCGATCAGGCCACCTTCGGGCAGCGGCAGGGCACCTGATTGCAGCGCCAGTTCAAGACGGGATGATCGCATGGGCGGCTGCGGATGCAGCCAGGCTCCTTATTGGCACGCCACTGCGCGCTACTCTTTTTCCATCGTGCATTGCAGCGGATGCTGGTGGCGGCGCGCGAAATCCATCACCTGCGCCACTTTGGTTTCCGCCACCTCATGCGAAAAGACGCCCACCACCGCCAGCCCCTTTTTATGCACTGTCAGCATGATGTCGAAGGATTGCGCATGCGTCAGGCCAAAGAACCGCTCCAGCACATGCACGACGAATTCCATCGGCGTGTAGTCATCGTTCAGCAGCATGACCTTATACAGCGGCGGGCGCTGTGTCTTGGTCTTGGTTTTGGTCAGGATCGAGGTATCATCCCCCGGCCCTTTCGGTTCGTCAGACATCTGGAACGGACGCATTGTCACGGGCTGGCAGCCTTTGGCGGGATTCGGTGTGGTTTGGGCGGTTGCGCATAATATAGCGGTTTTTCCGCGTCGGGGAAGGGGCCGTGCCTTGATGCCCCTGCGTTTCCCTGCAAACGTAGGCCGCATGGATACCCGCGCCATCACCACCATCGGCTTTGATGCCGACGACACGCTTTGGCAGAACGAGCAGTTCTTCCGCCTGACGCAGGATCATTTCGCGGCCCTTCTGGCGGATCACGCCGCCCCCGACCACCTGCATGACCGCCTCTTGGCCGCAGAACGCCGCAACATCGGTCTTTATGGCTTTGGCGTCAAAGGCTTTACCCTGTCGATGATCGAAACCGCGATCGAGGTGACGGATGGCCATGTGCCCGCATCGGTGATTGCCGAGATCATCGCGGCGGGGCGCGACATGCTGGCCCATCCGATCGAACTGCTGCCGCATGCGCGCGACGCGGTGACCGCCCTTGCCGCCGACTACCGCGTGATCCTGATCACCAAGGGCGATCTTCTGGATCAGGAACGCAAGCTGGCGCAATCGGGCC
>JAAFHS010000290.1 GCA_013298485.1 Rhodobacterales bacterium | reverse complement strand
GTATTACCGCCTGTTCGTCGTGCCGATCCACATGCCGCCGTTGCGCGCCCGCGGCGATGATGTGATCGAAATCGCCGAAGCCGCCCTTGCCCGCTTTGCCGCCGAAGAGGGGCGCCGGTTCGACGGGTTTGATCCCTTTGTCAAAAACCTGTTCCGCCACTATCCCTGGCCCGGCAACGTGCGCCAGCTCTTGAACGTGCTGCGCAATATCGTGGTGCTGAACCACGGCGGCCTTGTCACGCGCGACATGCTGCCCGATGGCCTGACGACGGATGTCGCCGTGCCACCCGGAACAGCTGCCCATGCGCCCCAGGAGCGGTGATCTCGAGACGCTGATCGGGCGGCCCTTGGCCGAGATCGAACGCGCGGTGATCGAGGCGACGCTGGCGCGCCATGACGGATCCGTCTCGCGCGCCGCCCGCACCCTCGACATCGCGCCATCGACCCTTTACCGCAAGATCGAAAGCTGGAGCCGGGCAGAGGATTAAGGTGCGTGCAAGCACGCACCCTACCAATCATCCTGCGCCGTCCTAGGCCGGGCTTCAGCCCGGCACGCCCCCGATCACGCAATGTTTCAAAAGCCTTAACGCCACCCTGTGGATAACTCTATAAATATATGATATAAAACAAAATAAGTGAAAATTGACAGCTGTCAATTCTTGTCAAAACTCACGCAAACTGCTCGTTCAGCAGCCGTTCCTCCAGCCCGTGTCCCGGATCGAACAGGATGCGGTGCGCCACGCCCGGCTCGGATCGCACCTCCACCGACAAGACCCCCGGCACCGCCCGGCTGTCGCAATCCGCGCGCACCGGGCGCTTTTCCGGCTCCAGCACATCGAAGCGCACCACCGCGCTTGCCGCGAGCAACGCCCCGCGCCAGCGCCGTGGCCGGAATGCCGCCATTGCCGTCAGGGTCAGCACATCCGCGCCAATCGGCAGGATCGGCCCGTGCGCCGAATAATTATAGGCCGTCGATCCCGCGGGTGTGGCCACAAGTGCGCCGTCACACACCAGTTCGGCCATCCGCACCTTGCCGTCCACGCTGATGCGCAGCTTTGCCGCCTGCGGCCCGGCGCGCAGCAGCGACACCTCATTGATCGCCAGCGCCTTGACCACGCCGCCATCGGTGGTTTCCGCCCGCATTGCCAGCGGATGGATCACCGCCTCTTCCGCCACCGCCAGCCGCGCATCCAAGGCATCGGTGCCATAGGTGTTCATCAGAAACCCGATGGTGCCGCAGTTCATCCCGTAGACCGCCAGCCCCGTCGGCTGCACCTCGTGCAGGGTCTGCAGCATGAACCCGTCACCGCCCAGGGCCACCACCACATCAGCCCCGTCCAGTGCCGCTTGCCCATGGGCCTCCGTCAGCACGGCGTAGGCCGCCACAGCGGCGGGTGCCGTACTTGCCGCAAAATGTATCCGGCGCGCCATGGCCACTCCCTGATCCGTCCGGGCACCTTGTCCGCACCACTGCGCAAACTCAAGGCGGTTTCCAATCAGTCACAAAATTTCGCCTCTCTTGCGATTTCTGTCGTTTTCTTGCCTTCCCAGAAAGGCCCATATCTTCTACATGAATCCATCACCCATCATCCCGGAGATCGCCATGAACGCCCCGCACCGAGATAACGGCTTTTTCACCGAAACGCTTGCTGCGCGCGATGCCGCCCTGTTCGGGGCGATGACGCAAGAGCTGGGCCGTCAGCGGGACGAGATCGAACTGATCGCATCGGAAAATATCGTGTCCCGCGCCGTGATGGAGGCGCAGGGGTCAGTGATGACCAACAAATACGCCGAAGGCTATCCGGGCAAGCGGTACTATGGCGGCTGCCAATATGTGGACATCGCCGAAAACATGGCGATTGAACGGGCGACACAGCTGTTCGGCTGCGGCTTTGCCAATGTGCAGCCAAACTCGGGCAGCCAGGCCAACCAGGGCGTGTTTCAGGCGCTGCTGCAGCCCGGCGATACCATTCTGGGGATGAGCCTTGATGCAGGCGGCCACCTGACGCACGGGGCGGCGCCCAACCAGTCGGGCAAATGGTTCCACGCCGTCCAGTACGGCGTGCGCAAGCAGGACCTGCGCCTCGATTACGATCAGGTGGCCGACCTTGCCACTACGCATAAGCCGAAGATGATCATCGCGGGCGGTTCGGCCATCCCCCGCGTCATCGACTTTGCCCGCATGCGCGAAATTGCGGATTCGGTGGGGGCGTACCTGCTGGTGGATATGGCGCATTTTGCAGGTCTTGTTGCGGCGGGCCTGTACCCATCGCCCTTCCCGCACGCCCATGCTGCCACCACGACGACGCATAAAACCCTGCGCGGGCCGCGTGGCGGGATGATCCTGACCAATGACGAGGCGCTGGCCAAGAAGTTCAATTCGGCGATTTTCCCCGGCATTCAGGGCGGCCCCCTGATGCATGTGATCGCGGCAAAAGCGGTGGCCTTTGGTGAAGCCCTGCAGCCCGGCTTCAAAACCTATCAGGCGCAGGTCATCAAAAACGCACAGGCGCTGGCGGATCAACTGATGAAGGGTGGCCTCGACATCGTCACGGGCGGCACGGACACGCATCTGATGCTGGTCGATCTGCGCCCCAAGGGCGTGAAGGGCAATGCGACCGAAAAGGCGCTGGGGCGCGCGCATATCACCTGCAACAAGAACGGCATTCCGTTTGATACCGAAAAGCCCACGATCACCAGCGGCGTGCGCCTTGGCACCCCCGCAGGCACCACGCGCGGCTTTGGCGAGGGCGAGTTCCGCCAGATCGGCGACTGGATCACCGAGGTCGTCGATGGCCTTGCAGCCAACGGCGAAGACGGCAATGGCGCGGTCGAGGCGGGCGTGCGCGCCAAGGTCAAGGCCCTGTGCGACCGGTTCCCGATCTATCCGGGGCTGTAAGGCCGACGTGGATCAACAGGCAGATCGCCCGCATCTGCGATTTGCAGGCAATCCTGCGGCTGTTCAACTGGCGGCCCTTTGCGATATCGTGCACGCAAGCCCCGTCCTGATGCGCACATTGCGCATCGCGCGGGATTGGGGCCTGCCAGACTGGTGGCTGGTCTCCGGTGCCATCTACAATCAGGTCTGGAACAGCCTGACGGGCCGGGCCGAGATGCACGGCGTCAAGGACATCGATCTGTTCTACTGCGATCCTGACACCTGTTGGGATGCGGAAGATCGGGTCATTCGGCGTGCAGAAACCCTGTTCCCCGCGCAACCACCTGTCGAGGCCCGCAATCAGGCGCGCGTGCATCTGTGGTATCAGGATCATTTTGGCGCCGCGTACCCTGCAGTGACCACCTGCCACGCGGCGATCGACCGCTTTGCCTGCCGTACGCATTGTGTGGGGATACGGCTGGACCGTGAGCTGCAGGTCTATGCGCCCTTTGGTCTGGACGATATCTTTTCGTTCCGCGTGACGCCAAACCCGGTTCTGAACAACCGCGAAACGCATGAGGCAAAGGCAGCGCGGCAACTTTCCCTGTGGCCCGAGTTGACGGTCGTGCCATGGCCGATAGACTGAACTTCAGATTGTTCCAGCGGATTGCATCCTGAACTTACATCAAGATCATACTTCAGGATTGGAACGCGCGCTTGGCGACTGGGCGCGGGCGCGCCTGCCCTATGCGCTGGCCGAATTCGTGATGTTCGTGTTGAAGCAGGGCTGGGCCTGTCTGTTCGGCGGGCTGCTTCTGGCGGCGATCATCGGCACCAGGCTGATCTGGCAGCCCGATTGGCCGCTTCAGCGCTATGATGCGCTGTTCCTGTTTGCGATCGGGACCCAGGCCCTGTTCCTGTGGACGCGGCTGGAAACCTGGGAAGAGGCGCGGGTGATCCTGCTGTTCCATCTGACCGGCACCGCGATGGAATGGTTCAAGGTGCATGCAGGATCATGGGCCTACCCGGAACCCGCCCTGTTCAAGGTGATGAATGTGCCGTTGTTCTCCGGGTTTATGTATGCCGCCGTCGGCAGCTATATGGCCCGCGTGATCCGCATCTTCGACATGCGTTTTGCGCCCTATCCGCCGATGATCTGGACCTATCTGCTGGCCATCGCGATCTACGTGAATTTCTTTGCGCATCATTTCGGCCCCGACATCCGCTATGTTCTGATTGGTGCCACCCTGATCCTTTATGCCCGCACCCGTATCTGGTTCCGCATCTCCACCCATGACTGGTGGATGCCCCTGCCCATGGCCGCGGGCCTGTCGTCCGTCGCCCTGTGGGTGGCCGAGAATGTGGGCACG
>JAAFHS010000029.1:8929-11706 GCA_013298485.1 Rhodobacterales bacterium | reverse complement strand
GCGGCCTCTGCCACGGCCACGGGGCGCGATCCGAAGGTGGGCGGATAGCCGCAGAGCACGCGGCGGCTGCGGTCCAGACGCGGGGCCCAGGTGACCCGTCCGCCAAGGCCCGCGCGCAGGAACACGCAGCCCCGGCTGTCGACATATTGCTGCCCGGTGTAGGAGGCGGGCGGCAGTTCGGCGGGCCCGCCGATATCAGCCACCGATTGCGCCTGCGCGACGCCCGCCGACAGGCCCAGCACGACAGCCCAGATGAATTTCGACACCATGATACGGCACCCCCTGCAGGTTTGGGGGATTGTGCCGCATCATTGTTTCCAAGTAAAGGCTGCCTGCCCCTTATTTTGTGCCAAACATGCGATCGCCCGCATCCCCTAGCCCCGGAACAATATATCCATGGTCATTGAGGTGGCTATCTACTGCTGCTGTGACAATCGGCACGTCGGGATGCGCCTCTTTCATGCGGGCGATGCCTTCCGGGGCGGCCAGCAGGCAGAGAAAGCGGATATTTTTGGCCCCCGATTGTTTCAAAAGCGTGATCGCCGCCACCGATGAATTGCCGGTGGCCAGCATCGGGTCGACCACGATGGACAGCCGGTCCTCCAGATGATCCGGCAGCTTGCAATAGTACTGCACCGGTTGCAGCGTTTCGGGGTCGCGGTACAGGCCCACGAACCCCACGCGCGCGGCCGGGATCAGTTCCAGAATGCCGTCGAGCAGACCGTTGCCCGCCCGCAGGATCGACACAAGGGCCAGCTTTTTCCCCTCGATCGTCGGCGCATCCATCGCCTCCAGCGGCGTTTCGATCCGGGTCACCGTCATCGGCAGCTCGCGCGTCACCTCATAGGCGAGCAGCAGGCTGATCTCGCGCAGCAGTTTGCGGAAGGATGCGGTGGAGGTGTCTTTTTCGCGCATCAGGGTCAGCTTGTGCTGCACCAGCGGATGGCCCACGACGGTCAGGTGTTCAAGCATCGGCAGCCTCCAGCAGTTTTCCCACGCGCGCCTTGGTATCGGCGTCGCAAAAGGCCGCGTCAAGGGACGCGCGTGCAATCCGCATGAACTGCCCCTTGTCCCAGTCGAACGCGCCCGCCAGACGGTCATATTCGCGGGCCATGGTCGTATGAAAGAACGGCGGATCATCGGTGCTGATCGTCACTTTGACGCCGCGCCGGTCCAGTTCGGCAATAGGGTGGCTGCGCCAGTCAGGGTAAATCCCAAGGGCGATGTTCGACCCGGGGCAGACCTCCAGCACCACGCCGTTTTCGGCCAGTTCGTCCACCAGGGCCAGATCTTCAACCGCGCGCACCCCGTGGCCGATGCGTTCGGGGTTCAGATCGGCGATGGTCGCGCGGATCGCGTCCGGCCCGCCCCATTCGCCCGCATGCGCCGTGATGCGCAACCCCGCCTCGCGTGCCGCATCGAAGGACCAGCGGAAATCCTTCGGCTTCGCCACCTTTTCATCGCCTGCAATGCCGAAACCGACGATCCAGTCGCCTGCCGTTTCCGCCGCACACCGGGCGGTTTGCCGTGCCTTGTCAGGGCCGAAATGCCGGATGCAGGTGATGATGCCGCGCAGGGTTAGCCCCATATCGCGCTGCCCGATATCCGCCGCCTCGCGGATCGCGGCCAGGTATTCGCGCCATGCGCCCAGATCGCGCCCGCCGCAGAAATCGGGGCTGAGGAAGGTTTCGGAATAGACCACACCACTGGCGGCGGACTGCTCCAGCACGGCAAGTGTCAGGCGGTGGTAATCCTCGGGCGTGGTCAGCACGGATGTCGCCGCCTCGTACACTTTCAGGAAAGCCTGGAAATCTTTGAAGCGGTAACTGCCATCGGCGTTGAAGATGCCGCCGATATCCACATGCTTGCGCTTTGCCAGATCGCGGATGAAAGCGGGCGGGGCGGCACCTTCCAGATGCAGGTGCAACTCGATCTTGGGCAGGTCTTTCACAGGAAACTCCGTCCGGGGCCGTGGTTTTCCACGCCCAGATGTGCGGCGACAGACGCCGCGACATCGGCGAAGGCGCAATGGCCGATCGCGCCTGCACCGATCCCTGCGCAGATCACCGGCACGCGTTCGCGGGTATGATCGCTGCCGCGCCAGGTGGGATCATTGCCATGGTCGGCGGTGAAGATCGCCAGATCACCGGGGTGCATCCCGGCCAGAAACACCCCCGCCCGTGCGTCGAACCATTCCAGCGCGCGGGCATAGCCCGCTACATCGCGGCGGTGACCATAGAGGCTGTCAAATTCCACGAAGTTCGCAAAAGTCAAGGAACCGGGTTCGGCATCGCGCTGCAGCGCCAGAAGTTGTTCGAAAAGGCCAATATCACCCTTGCCCTTATGCAAGGCGCTGATGCCTTTCATCGAGAAGATATCGCCGATCTTGCCCACAGCATGCGTTGCGCGACCTGCGCCCTGCACCCAATCCAGCAAGGTGGGCGCGGGCGTCGCCATCGCATAGTCATGCCGGTTGCCCGTGCGCGTGAAATTGCCCGGCGTGCCGGTAAAGGGCCGCGCGATCACGCGCCCCACCTTCATCGCGTGCAGCGTAGGGGCAAGGTCGGCACAGAGCCGCAGCAGGCGGTCGAGCCCGAAGGTTTCCTCATGCGCCGCAATCTGGAACACGCTGTCGGCAGAGGTGTAGCAGATCGGCCAGCCGGTGCGCATGTGTTCGGCGCAGTGCGCCTCAATAATCGGGACGCCTGAAGCGTGGCAGTTGCCAAGGATGCCGTCGGTGCCTGCGAGCGCGCAGACTTTTGCGACAAGATCAGGGG
>JAAFHS010000029.1:0-8919 GCA_013298485.1 Rhodobacterales bacterium | reverse complement strand
CACGGTATCGGGGAAATAGGTCCAGTCCCAGGGCACGGGCACGCCGGCCAGTTCCCAATGCCCCGATGGCGTATCCTTGCCGCGTGAGATTTCCGTCGCCGCCCCCCAGCGGCCCGCCTGCCCGCCCGGCAGCATGTCAAGACCCGATGCCAGACGCAGCGCCGCCCCCAGACCCAATGCGCCAAGATGCGGCATCATCAGCGGCCCTGCCCGCCCCTGATCCGCCGCGCCCGCCGCGCAGGCCCGCGCAATATGGCCCAAGGTATTGGCCCCGGCATCGCCGAAATCGGCCGCGTCGGGGGCGCCGCCAATGCCGACGGAATCCATCACGATCAGGAAGGCGCGGCCCATCACGCGATCCGTTTCAGGACAAGGGGTGGTTCGTCCAATGCGGCAGGGCCGATCTGATAGGCCGCCTGCACGGCGCGGATCGCCGCCTCGGCCTGATCTTCCGTCGCGGCATGAACCATTCCAAGCGGCACGCCTGTGCCGATCTCCTCACCCAGGCCCGCAAGATCGGACAGGCCGACGGACGGGTTCACGCGGTCATTTTCGCGCAGACGCCCGCCGCCCAGGTGCACCACCGCATGCCCCACGGCCTGCCCGTCGATCTGGGTGATGAAGCCATCCCGCAGTGCCGGAATTTCGCGCATCACGGGTGCCGATGGCAACCGGTCGGGCCAGCGTTCCACAAAATCGGCCGGGCCCCCTTGGGCCGCGACCATGCGCCCGAACCATTCGGCGGCGGCCCCCGATTCCAGCGCCGCGATGATCCGCCCTTCGCCGTCTTCGACATCCGCCGCAATCCCGCCCAGCGCCAGTGCCTCACCGCCCAGCGCCGCCGTCAGATCCCACAGGGCCACGTTGATCGAGGTGCCGGTCAGCGTCTCCATCACCTCGATCACCTCCAGCGCATTGCCTGCCGCCGTGGCGAGGGGTTGGGACATGTCGGTGATCAGTGCCGATGCCATGCAGCCCGCCCCTTGGGCGGTACTGACCAGCGCGCGCGCCAGCGCCTCGGCCTCTGCCGGGGTTTTCATGAAGGCGCCCGAGCCGCATTTGACATCCAGCACCAAAGCCTCCAGCCCCGCGGCGAGTTTCTTGGACAGGATTGAGGCGGTGATCAGATCAATCGAGGCGACCGTGCCCGTCACATCGCGCAGGGCATAAAGGCGGCGGTCGGCGGGGGCTATCTCGGCCGTGGCGGATACGATGGCGCAGCGGCAGCCTGCGAGTTGGACGCGCAACTGATCTTCGGTCAGCCCCGTGCGCAGGCCGGGGATGGATTCGAGCTTGTCGAGCGTGCCGCCGGTATGGCCGAGGCCCCGCCCCGAAATCATCGGGACGTAAGCGCCGCAGGCGGCAAGCGCCGGGGCCAGCAGCAGAGAGATGCAATCGCCGATGCCACCTGTCGAATGCTTGTCGATCACCGGGCCGGGCAGATCCCATTCCAGCACACGGCCCGAATCCCGCATCGCGCGGGTCAGTGCGACGCGGCCCGCGTCGCCGACCCCGCGCCAGCAGACCGCCATCACAAAGGCACCCGCCTGCGCATCCGTCACCTCACCCGAGGCAAGGGCCCGTGCGAACCAGACCAGCGCATCGGCGGACGGCAATCGCCCCATGCGGAAGCCTTCCAGGATTGCGCGGGCATCCATCAGCTGCGCGCCATGTGACTGGCGTCAAACCGGCCCGGCAGCAGGGCGGCCACGCTCATGCTGCGGGATTTGCCATCGGTGGTGCAGAGCGTGACCATGACATCGGGCCCTGCAAACTCCGCGATTTTCTGGCGGCAGCCGCCGCAAGGCGGCACGGGTTCAGGGCTGTCGGCGATCACGCAGACTTCGGCGATGACCGTCTCGCCCGCGGCCACCATCGCGGCAATCGCGCCCGCCTCGGCGCAGGTGCCCTCAGGGTAGGCCACGTTTTCGACGTTCACGCCGGTGTAGATGGCCCCCGAGGCGGCACGGATCGCGGCGCCCACCTTGAACCGGCTGTAGGGGGCATAGGCATTGTGGCGCACGGTGGTGGCGGCTTGCAGCAGGGTCATGGGGTGCCTCGATCGGTTTTGTACCAGAGTGGGCGAGGGCGTGCTGCTTTGCAAGCCGCCGGGGGTTTCACACCCCCGCAAGACAGTGGTTCCTTGAACCAATGGCGAAACCACTGTCTAACCCGTGGGATAGTTGGGAACAGAGGAAGTTACAGGACGATGGTTTCGGGATTGCCGGGCAAGGAGACCTCCAGCAGTTCCAGGTCTGGTGTTGTCGCGGCATAGCGCGTGGCCATGCCTGGCGGGATGACGAAGGCATCGCCGGGTGCCAGGCGGAAGGGGTCTTTCCCCTGCCCTTCCAGCGTCATCGCCCCTGCCATTACGAAGGTGAAGAGGATATCGCCGTGATGCGTGGTCCAGGGGGCGGTGCCATCGGGGCGTGCGACCATCACGGAGGCTACACCCTTGGTATTCGCGTTGATGGTCGTGTCACGCGCGGCAAAGCCGGGAATGCGGAAAGGGGCCCACGGGGATTTATCGCCCTGATTATAGACGAATTTCTGCCCCTGCCATTCGCGGTCAGGCCGCAAGTCGGGCGTGGGCAGGGTCATCACATGGTCAATCTCGGTGACATGTTCCGCCGGAACCCCGATTTCGATGACCTCGATCCCGTCGGAGGCATGGAGCACGCGGTGGCGGATTTCGGGGGGCTGGATGAAGCAGTCGCCGGCCTGCAGGCGGATCGCATCACCCTGATCCTCATACACCACATCGACCCAGCCCTTGATGCAGAAGATCAGCTGGAACCCCACTTTGTGGAAATGCACCATATCAGGGACGGGGCCGCCATCCGGAATGCGGATATGACTTGCGATGATCGCGCCGCCGAGGCGGGAGGGCACGAGATCGCGGTAATGCATGCCCGCCCGCCCGATCACCCAAGGGGCCTGATCGGCCAGGCGGCGCACGACAAAGGCATGCTGCGTGGGGGGCAGGACAAGGGGTGGGTTCAGATCATCAATCTCCACCCGGGTGCCGTTCGGGGCGGTGAGATGGCGCGCGCCGCCTGCGAAACCATCCGGATCATCCGTCAGGATGCGGATCATCCCGGGGCCTTCGGGCGCGCCTTTCTGGATGCGGATGCGCAGGCCGTGACCGGAGAACACCGCAACCTCGGGATCATCCGCGGGATAGATACTGTCCAGCCGCATCTTCAGGACTTTCGTGAAGAACGGCAGATCGTCGCGCAATTCCTGCGTCGGCAGACGGATTTCGGCACGCGTGTCAGTCATTTTCCCCTCCGCATCGTCACCAAACTGCGTCGCTGCAGGATGAATTGCAAGACAGGGCGGAATATGGTCTTGTATGAACCAAGAAAACAGCATTATGAAATATGGTTTAATATTAAACTATATTTCAACTGGGGGGTGGATGGACGAGGTTCGGCAAGATAATGCGCGGCAGGATGCGCTGGATTATCACGAATTCCCCCGCCCCGGAAAGCTGGAGATCCGCGCCACCAAACCCCTTGCCAATGGCAGCGATCTGGCCCGCGCCTATTCACCGGGCGTGGCCGAGGCCTGTCTGGAGATCAAGGCCGATCCCGCGACGGCCAGCCGCTATACCGCGCGCGGCAACCTTGTGGCCGTGGTCACCAATGGCACCGCTGTTCTGGGCCTTGGCAATATCGGTGCGCTGGCGAGCAAGCCGGTGATGGAGGGCAAGGCGGTTCTGTTCAAGAAATTCGCCAATATCGACTGTTTTGATATCGAGCTGAACGAACCCGATCCTGAAAAACTGGCGGCCATCGTCTGTGCGCTGGAGCCGACCTTTGGTGCGATCAATCTTGAGGATATCAAGGCGCCCGATTGTTTCATCGTCGAAAAACTGTGCCGCGAGCGGATGAATATCCCGGTGTTCCATGATGACCAGCATGGCACCGCGATTGTGGTGGGGGCGGCGGCGACCAATGCGCTGGTGGTCGCGGGCAAGGCCTTTGGTGACATCAAAGTGGTGTCCACAGGGGGCGGGGCGGCGGGGATCGCCTGTCTGGAAATGCTGGTCAAACTGGGGGTGCGGCGGACCAACATCTGGCTGTGCGATCTGGAAGGGCTGGTCTACGAGGGCCGCGCGGTGCAGATGACGCCGCAGAAAGCGGCTTTTGCGCAAGGCACGGTGGCTGCCAGCCTCGCCGATGTGATCGGTGGGGCCGATCTGTTTCTGGGCCTGTCCGGCCCCGGGGTTCTGACGCCTGCGATGGTGGCCGCCATGGCCCCGCGTCCGATCATCTTTGCCCTTGCCAACCCGACGCCCGAAATCCTGCCCGAGGCTGCGCGTGCCGCCAGCCCCGATGCGATCATCGCGACGGGGCGCAGCGATTTTCCCAATCAGGTCAACAACGTGCTCTGTTTCCCGTTCATCTTCCGCGGCGCGCTGGATTGTGGTGCCACCACGATCAACGATGCGATGGAGTTGGCCTGCATCGACGGGATCGCGGCCCTTGCACGTGCCACGACGAGTGCCGAGGCTGCCGCAGCGTACAGCGGTGAAAAACTGTCCTTCGGGGCGGATTACCTGATCCCGAAACCGTTCGATCCGCGCCTGATGGGGGTGGTGGCCAGTGCTGTCGCCCGTGCCGCGATGGAGACCGGGGTGGCGGCGCGCCCGATTGCCGATCTGGAGGCCTACAGGCGCAATCTGGACGGATCGGTGTTCAAATCCGCGATGCTGATGCGCCCGGTGTTTGAGGCCGCCCGCACCGCGAGCCGCCGCATCGTCTTTGCGGAAGGTGAGGACGAACGTGTGCTGCGCACGGCGAATGCGATGCTGGAGGAGATGACGGATGTGCCCATCCTGATCGGGCGGCCTGATGTGGTTGAGGCGCGCTGCGAACGGGCGGGGCTGCCGATCCGGCCGGGCCGCGATTTCCATCTGGTGAACCCGGAAAACGATCCGCGTTACCGCGATTACTGGGGAACGTACCACGAGTTGATGGCGCGGCGGGGCGTGACGCCCGACATTGCCCGCGCCGTGATGCGCACGAATTCCACGGCGATTGCGGCGGTGATGGTGCACCGGGACGAGGCCGACAGCATGATCTGCGGCACGTTCGGGCAGTATCTGTGGCATCTGAACTATGTCCGCCAGATCCTGGCGCGCGGGGGGCTGCACCCGCAAGCGGCACTGAGCATGATGATCCTGGAGGACGGCCCCCTGTTCATCGCCGATACGCATATCAATGCCGAACCAAAGCCCGAACAGATCATGCAGGCAGTGATCGGGGCGGCGCGGCATGTGCGCCGTTTTGGCCTGATACCGAAGATCGCGCTGTGTACGCAAAGCCAGTTCGGCAACATGGACAATGCCCCCGCCATCAGGATGCGCGCGGCGCTGGAGCTGCTGGATCAGCGTGACCCAGATTTCTGCTATGAGGGGGAGATGAATGTCGATGCAGCACTCGACCCCGCCCTGCGCGACCGCAGCTTTCCCAATTCGCGGCTGGAGGGGGAGGCGAATGTGCTGGTCTTCGCCTCGACCGATGCGGCATCGGGTGTGCGCAACATATTGAAGATGAAGGCCGGGGGGTTAGAGGTGGGGCCGATCCTGATGGGCATGGGCAACCGCGCGCATATCGTGAACCCGTCGATCACGGCGCGGGGGTTGTTGAACGTGGCGGCCATCGCGGGCACGCCCGTCGCGCATTACAGTTAAGGGCGGAGCGCCGCAATTGCCTGGTCCAGCCTTGCGCGGGGCAGGATCACCAGCATGCCGGGGCGGTCAAACGCAAGGTCCACCTGCGGCAGGCTGGCCCGGTTGGAGGTGCCGACCTGACCTGCGGGGGCAAAAGCGATGCCGTCGATCGGCCAGTGCAGCCCGGTGCTGCGCCCTGTCACGGGGGCCATGGGGAAAAGCGAAACCCGGTCGCCCACGCGCATCTGCAGCCGGATCTCTGCGGGGGCGTGGAACACGACGTCGCGCGGCCCGATGACGATGCAGGGGCGGTCGGCATGGCGCACCAGCGCGTTGAACACAGCCAGCCCGTGATCGATGCGCGCGCCGGTAAAACCCAAGGCCAGCACGAAAGGGGCTGCGATCACGCGCAGCGCCTTGTCGAAATCGGTTGTTTCCTGATCCGCGACGCGGTGCAGGCGGGCTGAAGGAATCACCCCCCTTGCCTGCGCACTGATCGAATCGAAGTCGCCGATCACAGCTTCGGGCAGCAAGCCATTGCGCAGACAATGATCTGCGCCACCGTCAGCGGCCACGATACGGGGTGCAAAACCGCGTGAGATGGCCAGTTCGGCCTTGGAAACAGGGCCGCCACCGACCAGAGTGATCCCTTCCAAGGATTGAACAATCACCTGATTCATGCCGATACTGTTCCCAAATAAGGCAAGACGAAGGGCGCTTGGCCATAATCAATCCTTCAAATTACCCTTGTCTGTCCACGAAATAGAACAGCCTGTGGGTAAAGTGACGGCTGTAGTCTGGCAGAAAGTGAGCATCCGATGATCGGGGCAAGCAAGATCCTTACGGTGTCCTATGGCACCTTCTCATGTACGCTGGAAGGGTTCGACGACCCTTTCAACACGATGAAGGCGATTGCGGAGTATTTCCGTGATCTTGCTGCCGAGGATCGTTATTTCGGTGCCGAACCCCCGACGCCGGATGCGGCCATGCTGCACCGGATTGCGGAACGCGAAGTGCAGCGCCGGGTCGAGGCGCGGGTGCAGGACAATGGCGTGATCCTGCGGGCTGGCGAGGCGATGCCTGCGGTCGCGGAACGGGCGGCACCTGCCCCCACAGAACCTGCCCCGGTCGCGGCGATTGCGCAACCGGAACCGGCGGTAGCCCCGGTGGTGGTTGATCTGGACAGCGTGATGGGTGGCGATGCGCCGAGGGCCATCGCGCCTGCGCTGAACCCGATGCCCGAAGGCGTTGCGGCCCGGCTGGCGAAAATCCGGGCTGCCGTGGCGCTGGCCGAACCCGAAGTGACAAGCCCCGCTGCCGCGACCCTGTCGGATTTCACCGAAGATCAGCACGCTGATGAGGCGTTTGCGCCCTTTACCGACGACGCCACAGTGATGCCGGATGATCTGGATGCGGCTGCGGGCATTGATGCCGATGCCGCAATGATCGCAGGCCTGTCGGCGGATGAAGATGCGGCTGTTGAAGAGGCGGAGGTTGAAGAGACAGTCCTTGCCGAAGAGATTGCGGTGCCGTCCGTGGCGGATGATGCGGATGAGGCGACGGACAGTCTGATTGCCGATCTGGCGGCCCTTGATGCGACAGGTCCGTCGGACGAGACTGCGGATATGGATGCGGCTGATGAGATGCTGGCCGATCTGGCAGCCCTTGATGCGCCGGTGGTTGATGCAGCCATGGCGGACGATGAAGCCGAAGATGATGATCTGGCGGATGATGCCGACACGACCATGCTGTCGAACATCATGGCAGACGCGGATCCGGACGATATCGAGGTCGTGACAGACGCAGACATGATCGCCGCCGCAGCACCGCAAGAGGCGCTGATTGATCCGGAGGAGGATGAAGCGGCTGAGGCGTGGCCGGATGCGGCCGAGATGCCTGCGGATGTGATGATCGAAGACGATGCCGCGGTGGAAGAGCTGGTTGCGGAGGAGGTGACTGCGGAAGTGGTGCCTGCGCCTGAAATGGCCGATCCGGCAGATATCGATCCGCCTGCCGCTGATGTGGCCCCGGCGGCTGTGGAACCGGCCGTTCTGGACAAGGCCATGCGGGCCCGGGCCCGGGTCATCCGTGTGCGGCGCAGTGCCGAAATTGCGATTGAGCGGCCTGCGGCCGCAGAGGGATCTAGCCTGCCGGACACGGCAGAGGCGGACCTGCAGCGCGAACTGGCGGCCCTTGAGGCCGATAATGCGGCGCAGGAGAGTGCGGCCCAGGATGCCGATCTGCAGCGCCAGCTGGCCAATGTGTTCAGCGGTACGCCCGAACCGGTGGCCAGCGCTGCCGATGCGGATGCCGATCTGCGTCGTCAGCTGTCGGGATTGGCGGCGGATGGCACGGCCATGCCGGACAGCGCCCGCGAGCCGGGGGTCGAGGAAGACGCCGTGCGCCGCCTGATGGATCAGACGCAGTCGGAAATGGCCGTGCCGGAAAACCGCCGCCGCCTGTCATCAATCGCGCATCTGAAGGCTGCGGTTGCGGCAACCATCGCCGAACGCTTTGGCAGCAAGCTGAAGCCTGTGGAAGAGGTGGAAGCCACCCGGACCGAGCCCTATCGCAACGATCTGGCACAGGCGGTGCGGCCCGCGCGCCCGACGGGTGCAGGCGGCCAGGGTGACCGTCCGGCCCCGTTGGTGCTGGTGTCCGAACAGCGGATTGACCGGCCTGCCCCTGCGGCCCCGGCTGGCGTGGTGACACCGGTGCGGCCGCGCCGGGTGACGGCCCAGCCCGCGGCCCTGCGCCCTGTGTTTGAAGATGATGCGGAAGACGATACCGACCTTGATGCCGATGCGACGATCTTTGGCGACGCCAAGGGCTTTGCCGAATTTGCCGACCGCGTGGGCGCCCATGGGTTGCCCGACCTGCTGGAAGCGGCTGCTGCCTATGCCGCTGCGGTCGAAGGTGTTGACAGTTTCACCCGCCCGCAACTGCTGCGGCAGATTGCATCGGTGTCGGGAACGGATGTCAGCCGCGAAGATGAATTGCGCAGCTTTGGGGCGCTGTTGCGCGACGGGCGGATCGTCAAGGTCAAGCGCGGGCAATTCGCGCTGGCGGATGCATCGCCCCTGCTGATCGAGGCACGCAAGATGGCGGGCTGACGCCTGAACCCGGGCTATGCGGGGAAGGCTGCCACTTGCCCCGCAGCATCAGACGGAAGGGTCAGGCCCTTCCGTCTTTTGCGTTTCGGGGTCCAGTTGCCCGATGCCCTTGAACAGGAATTTGAA
>JAAFHS010000289.1:1978-4253 GCA_013298485.1 Rhodobacterales bacterium | reverse complement strand
GGCCATTCAGGAAAACCTGAAGGAAACCACAACCCGCGTGCTGGCGAGCCTGACCCCCCGCGAAGAACGCGTCCTGCGCATGCGCTTCGGCATCGGGATGAACACCGACCACACGCTGGAAGAGGTGGGCCAGCAGTTCAGCGTGACCCGCGAACGCATCCGCCAGATCGAGGCAAAAGCGCTGCGCAAGCTGAAGCACCCGAGCCGAAGCCGGAAACTGCGGAGTTTCCTGGATCAGTAGGGGATACCGCGCGTGTCATCACTATCTAAGCCGTCATCGGCGGGCAGCGAAGCTGAGGCTGATGTACCACGGCGGCAGAGGATTGTCCTTTTTTCCTGCTATTACGGTCGGCCCGAACCGCTGAATCCTGATGTATTCTCGACGGCGAGGGGGCGCTTCCCCTGCTATGTCTTTTCCGACAATTCTGATCTTCCCGTCCCGGAACATGTCACCCTGATACATGATCCGCTGGTCGGGCTGGACGTAAACCGCGCATCCCGCCGTGCAAAACTGATGCCAGATGTCTATTTGCCGCCCTGTGACTGGTCCATTTACCTCGATAACAACATGTCGCTGATCGCCGATGCGGAGCGGTTGGTTGATTTTCTGGAAGGTCAGGAAGATTCGCCCATCTACATCACCCCGCATCCTGAGCGGGATTGTGCTTTTGACGAGGCACAGGTCTGCCAAGAGAACAACAGGGATGATCCCGCTGTCATGTCGGCACAAATGCAGCACTACGCCGCACTGGGTTTTCCACACAATGCCGGTCTGCTCCACGGCGGATTTCTGATCCGGCGGCACGGCCACAAGATGCTTTCCGAACTGGGGCGGCACTGGTTCGAACAGGTTCTGCGATTCTCGCGGCGCGATCAGCTCAGTTTTTCGTTCGTGGCCCAAACCCTTGGAATCACGCCATTCTATATGGACAATGAATTTGAGGGCAAACCGATGTATCACTGGCCTGTGTACCAGGCTGTGGAAAGGCGAGACACACCCATGAAGAAGCAATCATTCTGGAGCCGGTCAATAAAGCCCAATCTCCCCTGGCGGCGCAAACGCAATTCGGCATCCCGCATCGCTGCGGCAAATACGACCGTTGCAGAGCTTTACCAGTCAAAAATCGGGAATATGGTGGCCGAGAAAAAGGGTTCCGGTGCTGTTCTTGTCAAATACGAAGCCGCCCATGGTTTTGACTATGAAACCTATCGTGAAATTCAGAATGTCGGAAACAAACTCAAGATCGACTATCAATGGGTCGGCCGTACACACCTTGAACGAGTCGCGTCGATGGTCAGAGAGTTTTCGGGCATAAAGACGCACTTCGGCCTTTGTCACGGGACCCGGCGTGGGAATGAACAGTTGTGGCTGAGCCAGATCCTCGGTGGCGAGATGCAGGTGATCGGAACCGAGATTGCCGACACTGCAAAAGACTTTCCCAATACGGTGCAATGGGATTTTCATGTGGAAAACCCCGAATGGATCGGAAAAGCCGACTTTGTCTATTCAAACTCTTGGGACCACAGCTATGACCCCGAACTTGCCTTCGGTGTCTGGATCGACAGCCTGCGACCCGGCGGTGTGCTGGTGCTGGACTGGACCGAGGGTCACAGCGAAACAGGCGTGACGGAAATGGATCCCTTCGGGGCCACTCTCGATCATCTACAGTCGATGCTCAACCAGGCGTTCGCGGATCGCGGCAAGGTCGTTGCATGCCGCGAAGGGGATAAGCATGAACATCAGCAGATATGGATGGTCGTTTTTCAGAAGGATCTGTGAACCGGGTATAGGCCCGGTGTTGCAGAGCTTAAATCTCTACTTCCGCTCGCAAGCCGTCCCGTCACCGTCCCGGTCCAACCCGTAAATATCCGTTCCAACAACATAAACCGGCCCTGAAACGTATTCCGGCCCGTTCCCGCTGCCCCCTGCGCAATCGACATCCGACGCGATGGGCACGCAGACATTCGCGTAATTCGGGTCGCATTCGGCAAATGCTATCTGTGGAAGAAGTGCGGCTGAAATCGCGATATAAAAGCGCATCTTCCAAACTTTCATTAACAATATGTTAATAATAGTTAATGAACGACCCGCACCATTTCAACACCCCCTATGACGCATTTCTCGCAACGCCCCACCAACCCCTCAACCGGGCTTCAGCCCGGCATCTTCGCGCATCACAGAATGCCGCGGCGCGCCCCGACCGACATCTCATCCCACTCCACTTCACCCCCCCACCCTCTCAAAACCGTGATCGCCGCGCCGGATGACAAAACC
>JAAFHS010000289.1:0-1968 GCA_013298485.1 Rhodobacterales bacterium | reverse complement strand
CAAAACCGCGCCGCGCGCCATGTCCCGTCCCAGAGTGACACAGGAGCCATCCCATGCGCCTTTTCCCCGCCCTCACCGTCGCAGCCCTGCTCGCCACCCCCGCCCAGGCCTTCGTTGCCACCTACCCCTTCACCGTCGAATCCACCGGCCCGCAGGAATTCACCGTGGCCTTTGCCACTTCGCGCTATGAAATCGGCTACTGGTGTGCGGCAGGCGAATTCGTGACACGCGAACTCGACCTGCCAAACAAGACCCGCATCTACCGCGTCACGCCAATCCCCCGCCGCGTGGGCGAAGGCATTGTCTTCACGCTCGACCCCGCCGCAGGGTTGCGCGAAAACGGCTTGTCGATCTTCGGTGGCGATGATGATGGCTCCATCTCGGCAGGCCAGGCCCTCGCCTTCTGCAGCGATTTTGTCTTTGACACGAATTGATCGCTCGCCGGTCGCACAACCGTGATCGTATCGCCCGGTGACAAAGGTCCGTGATGCGCGCATCGTCGTCATCAGCCTTATCAGGAGATGCCCCATGCGTGCCGCAGCCCTTGTCGCAATTCTTGCCGCCCTCGCCTCGCCCGCCGCCGCGTTCCGGGCAACCAACGGCTTCACCGTCGACCCGATCAGCGATCAAAGCTTTCTTGTCAACTTCCGCACCACCCGGAATGAGACCGCCTACTGGTGTGCCGCAGCCCAGTTCGTCACCCGCGAGCTGGGCCTGCCCAGCAAGACCCGCATCTACCGCGCCTCGCCCAAGCCGCGCGGCGCAGGCCAGGGGATCACATTCACCCTTGATGCTGCTGCTGCCGCCCCGGGGGCGGGCCTGTCCACCGTCAGCCGCGATAGCGACGGCTCGGTCTCCGCAGGCCATGCGCGCGGCTCCTACTGTACGTTCTTTGAGGACCTGCCGCTCTTCGAATAACGCCCCTCGGTCGTTTTCGCAGTTCCCCTGACCGCGCGCGGCGTCTATAGGTCAGTCGGTTTCAAACCGGGGGATCAGCAAAGTGGCCAATGTCGTCGTCGTCGGGGCCCAGTGGGGCGATGAGGGCAAGGGCAAGATCGTTGACTGGCTGTCCGAACGCGCCGATGTGATCGCGCGGTTCCAGGGCGGGCATAACGCGGGCCATACGCTGGTGATTGATGGCAAGGTCTACAAACTGTCGCTGCTGCCATCCGGCATCGTGCGCGGCGGCAAGCTCAGCGTGATCGGCAATGGCGTCGTGCTCGACCCTTGGCATCTGGTGGCCGAGATCGACAAACTGCGCGGGCAGGGGGTCGAGATTTCCCCCGATAACCTGATGATCGCCGAAAACGCCCCCCTGATCCTGCCTGTGCATGGCGAACTGGACCGCGCCCGCGAAAACCAGAATGCCGTGGCCAAAATCGGCACCACCGGGCGCGGCATCGGTCCCGCCTATGAAGACAAGGTGGGCCGCCGTGCGATCCGCGTGGCCGATCTCGCGGATGAGGCGACGCTGGCCCTGCGCGTGGACCGCCTGATGGTGCATCACGATGCCCTGCGGCGTGGCCTGGGCATCGCCCCCATTGACCGCGACGCCTTGCTGGCCGCGCTGCATGCGATCGCGCCGCAGGTCCTGCCCTATGCCAAACCCGTCTGGAAAGTGCTGCACGAGGCGCGCCGCGCGGGCAAACGCATCCTTTTCGAAGGGGCGCAGGGCGCGCTTCTCGACATCGATTTCGGCACCTACCCGTTTGTGACCAGCTCGAACGTGATTGCGGGGCAGGCGGCCACAGGCACCGGCATGGGGCCGGGCGCGATTGATTTCGTCCTTGGCATCGTCAAGGCCTATACCACGCGCGTCGGCGAAGGCCCGTTTCCGGCGGAACTGCGTGATGCCGATGGTGAACGCCTTGGGATGCGCGGGCATGAATTCGGCACTGTCACGGGCCGCAAGCGCCGCTGCGGCTGGTTTGATGCGGTCCTGGTGCGCCAGACCTGCGTCACATCAGG
>JAAFHS010000288.1 GCA_013298485.1 Rhodobacterales bacterium | reverse complement strand
CAGCAGCCGCAGCCACAGGTACTGGCAGACGTTCGTGTCCTGATATTCGTCCACCAGGATGTAGCGGAACCAGCGCTGATACTGCGCCAGCACATCCGCGTGTTTCTGGAAGATCGTCACGCAATGTAGCAGAAGGTCGCCGAAATCGGTGGCATTCAGGGTGCGCAGACGGCCCTGATACGCCTCATAGAGTTCCGTTCCCCGGTTGTTGAACGCACTTGCGTCCGCCGATGGCACCCGGTCAGGCGTCAGCGCGCGGTTCTTCCAGCCGTCGATCAACCCGGCGAGCAACCGCGCAGGCCAGCGTTTTTCGTCGATATCGGCCGCGGCGATCAGTTGTTTCAACAGGCGGACCTGATCATCCGTATCCAGGATCGTGAAATTCGACTTCAGCCCCACCAGTTCGGCATGGCGGCGCAGGATTTTCACGCTGATGGAATGGAACGTACCCATCCAGCGGATCGGTTCTTCAATCCGGAACGGGTCGGCTGCCAGCCGCAGCTTCATCTCGCGCGCGGCCTTGTTGGTAAAGGTCACTGCCAGAATCTCATGTGGCATGGCCCGCCGCAGGTTCACCAGATGCGCCACCCGCGCCATCAGGGCCTTGGTCTTGCCCGTACCGGCCCCTGCCAGCATCAGAACCGGGCCATCCAGCGCCTCGACCGCCTCACGCTGCGCGGGGTTCAGATCGTTCAGATAGCCGGTATTGCCAGCCGCCATGGCAGGGCGCGCCAATGCGCGCTGCGACAGCGGCATCGCCGCCTCGAATGCGTCTGCTTCGTCCCACCCACTCATCTGACAGAGTATAGCGGCATTTTCGGCGGACGAAAGCCCATGTTCTTAGATTGTTCATGGATTTCGCCGTGATGCGCACTGGCATTGCATGGGCAAAGTATCGCCGCAACGGCGCACTATTCTGCGCGAAAATCCGCCAAAATTCCCCGTGCAATATGCCAAAGTCTATGCCACAAAAAAGACAATGGCTGCGTGTACCTCGCGGGAGCGCAGCGGTGCAGCCCCGTGCCGCCTTGGAGTCCTGGACAGATGCCGACGATCAACGATCCGCTTTTTGCACGCCAGTGGCACTTTGCACTGATGGGCGACATCCGCACGATCTGGAACGAATATTCCGGGGCCGGGGTGACGGTCGGGGTCTATGACGACGGGTTGCAGTATCTGCACCCGGACTTGGACGGCAACTATGATGGATCGCTGCATTTCGTCTATAATGGCGAAACTTACGATCCTGATCCGATCCTGGAAATCCCTGGGATAGACGCCGACGGCCATGGCACATCCGTCGCAGGCCTGATCGCGGCTGAGGCGGGCAATGGGATCGGTGGCGTCGGCGTTGCATGGGGGGCATCGCTGACGGGAGTGAACCTTTTGTCGGATGATCGTCTGTCATCGGGCACCGACGCGGCCTACGCCTCATACCGCCATGCCGCCAGCTTTGATATCATGTCGAACAGTTGGGGCTATGATCCATACTTCTACGACTTTCTGAACCGCAGCGATCCCACTTCGGTCGGCGCGGCAACCGAGGCCGCGTTTGGCTATGCGACTGCAAACGGTCGCGACGGGCTGGGCACAGTTATCGTGAAAGCTGCTGGCAATGAGGCGGCAAATGCAAACGGCGAGGGCATCAATGGTTCGCGCTTTGTAGTCAGCGTGGCTGCGCTCACATCGACCGGGGCCGTCACCAGTTATTCCAACTATGGCACGAATATCCTCGTCTCGGCCGGGGCGGCTTCGGTGACGACTGATTTGCTTGGCGGAAACGGATACAACACGACCAATTCGACCGCCGGTAACTATGCATCCGATTTCGGTGGCACATCGGCGGCAACGCCACTTGTGTCTGGCGTAGTGGCCCTGATGATGGAGGCCAACGAAACCCTCGGCTGGCGCGATGTCCGCGAGATTCTGGCGACATCGGCAGCGCTGACCGGATCGGGCCGTGGCGGCGCTGCAGGGTTCGAAGTCGAAGGCTTTACCAGTCAGCGCGGCGCGACGCTCGGCTCCGGCGATACGTGGAACGGGGGCGGGCATGCCATCAGCCGCGACTACGGGTTTGGCCGCGTTGATGCCTTTGCAGCCGTGCGGATGGCAGAGGTATGGAGCCTGTGGCATGCGGCACCGAAGACCAGTGCAAACGAAGCGACGATCAGCTATTCGACGCCGGGCGATTTCAATGTCTCGGCGGTAAACGGTACAAACAAGCCGTCTTTGGCCGTCACCGAGCAAATGTGGATCGACCATATCGACGTCACTGTCACCTTCGCTTTTGCACCCTTTGACCCGCAAAGCGGCGTTGGCGTGGACTTTACCCTGGTTGCGCCTGATGGGACGCGGTTTCTGTTCGGCAGCGCGTCCGATGCTGTTGTGGGCCAAAACGATGTCCTGGATACAAGCGGGGGTTTCACATGGACCTTCGGTGTTGCCCTCGCACTTGGCATGGATACCAGGGGGACCTGGACGCTTGATGTCGAGGGTCGCGGCCTGGGTGGAAACCATGGGAACATCACGGATTTCACTCTTGATTTCTACGGCGCGCTTCCCGAATCCGGCGGCAACAACGTCCATCACATCACCAAGGATTTCCTGACCATCACCGGGGCCGGGGCGGCCAACTGGAATGCCGGGCGGGACCGGGTGCTGACAGATGACAATGGCGGGACGGACTGGATCAATCTCGCCTCCATCGCAGGGGCCGTCAGCCTGACTCTGGGCAGCCTTGGCAAGCTGCTGGTCGGCGGGCAGTTGTGGGCAACGCTGACAGACGGTGCCCAATTCGAAAATGTCGTCACAGGTGATGGCGCGGACCGGGTGACGGGCAGCATCCTGGCCAATGAAATCCGTGGCATGCGCGGCAATGATGTCGTTGAAGGCATGGCCGGTAACGATACGCTTTATGGCGGAACCGGGGATGACCGGCTGTCGGGTGGCGATGATGCCGATATGCTGTATGGGGATACCGGAAATGACACGCTTGATGGTGGTGCGGGCAATGATGTGATCCGTGCGGGCACGGGGCGGGATACGGTTCTTCTGGGCGAAGGGAATGACACCTACTACGACGACACGACGTCAGGTGACGATGCTGGTGATACGGTGTTGGGCGGTGAAGGGGGCGACAATCTGATCGGCGGTGTCGGTGCCGACAGCCTGTCAGGCGAGGCGGGCAATGATAACATCACCGGCGGCACGGGGCAGGAAACGCTGAGCGGCGGTGCAGGTGCTGACTATGTCGATGGTGGTGCTGGCAATGACAGCATCCTTGGCGGCGATGATGGTGATTTCCTGACCGGCGGCGCGGATCGCGACCGCGTCTTTGGTGATGCTGGCGACGATACAGTCAGCGGCGGATCGGGCAACGACACGTTGAACGGCGGCAGTGGTGCAGATATTATTGTCGGTCAGGCGGGCAGTGATCTTCTGACCGGGGGTGCTGGTGCGGACGTATTCGTCTTCGCGGCGGGCTTTGGTGCCGATGTGATCAGGGATTTCCAGGACAATCTGGATACATTGCGGTTCGCGCCCGCCCTGAAGGGAGCGATTTCGACCGTGGAGGACTTCGTCGCTGAGTTCGCAACTGCCTCCCGCGGATCAGTGATCTTTGACTTCGGTGATGGCAATCGCCTGACCGTCATGGGCCACATCACCCTCGCCGCCCTTTATGACGACATCGTCTTTGCGTGAAACCACCTACTCGGCCACGGCGGCAGCTGCAATCGCCTCAAACTTCGCGTCCAGTTCAACCGCGATCGCGGCCAATTCTGCGCCGCCCTCGTCCAGATAAGGCGTGAACACCAGACTTGGCGTTTTCCATGCCAGCGTGGCTGTACCATCCGTATCTTCGGTAACGTAGAATCGGATCGGTGCCTCAATCATCGCAGCCGTCGACAATGGCAGGATACGGATGGCAAAGGTCGGGTTGAACACGCCGATCACACGGTTGCCGGGAATGATGGTCCCGAGTTTTGCCGCAGCTTCGGTCGGACCTGCTTCGGTCACGACACGCATCATATTGGCCTCTGTCGCGGCCTTCACGGCATCGATCAATGCAGGATAGGCAAGATCGGTATCGATCACCCGCCAGCCTTCGCGCGGGGGAATGCCATCGGCCAGACTGACCAAAGGAACGAAAACAAAGGCTATGACCAAAGAAATCCGGCGCATGACATGACCCCCTACCGTTGACACATGAAGATAACTTAACCCAGAGCGCCGCACCCGGCCCGGCAAAACCGCCCCGGCGCACGGCA
>JAAFHS010000287.1 GCA_013298485.1 Rhodobacterales bacterium | reverse complement strand
CATTGTGATCGCCCGGCATCGGCAGGGTGCAGCCTTCGATCATCACCCCCTGCCCTTCGCCCTGCAGGGCCACGTCGAAATGCGCGACGCCGTTTTCATAGGTCAGGTTCACGGCGCGGACATCGGCCTGGGCGTTGAAGCCGAAGGTGACGATGCGGCGATCCGTGACACGGCCCACCAGCGCCTGCACCTCCGGATGATCGGTGCAGCAGACGGCCAGGCCATAGAACGGAATGTTGGAGACGAAATCGTAAAAACCTTTGCGCAGGGCGTCAAAGCTGCCCCAATGTTCCATATGTTCGGGGTCGATATTGGTGACGATGGCAATCGTCGCGGGCAGCCGGTTGAAAGAGCCATCGGACTCGTCCGCCTCCACCACCATCCATTCACCGGCACCCGCGCGCGCGTTGGAGCCGTAGGCATGGATGACGCCGCCGTTGATGACCGTGGGGTCAAACCCGCCCTTATCCAGCAATGTGGCGACCATCGTCGTTGTCGTCGTCTTGCCATGCGTGCCCGCAATCGCGATGTTCGAGCGCAGGCGCATCAGCTCAGCCAGCATTTCGGCGCGCCGCACCACGGGCAGTTTGCGCAGCCGCGCCTCCTCCAGTTCCGGGTTGCCCTTCTTGATCGCGCTTGAGATCACGACCACCGCGGCCTCACCGATATTCTCGGCCTTCTGGCCTTCGAAAAATGTGGCCCCCAGTTTCACCAACCGGTCCGTGATCTTGGATGCCTTCGCATCCGACCCCTGCACGCGGTAGCCAAGAGTGATCAGCACCTCGGCAATGCCTGACATCCCGATGCCGCCGATCCCGACGAAATGGATCGGGCCAAGTTCCAAAGGCAGTTTCGTGGCTGCGTTCATGTGTTCCTCGCCAGCGTTTCGACCAGATCCACCAGCCGAAGGGTTGCATCGGGTCGCCCCTGCGACAGGGCATTCTGCGCCATCCGCTCTGCAGCCTGTGGTTGAGCAAGAATTGCATTTATCTGATCTGCCAGCGTGGCTGCGTCAAGCTGCTTTTCAGGGATCAGGATCGCTGCCTCGGCGTCAACCAGACCACGGGCATTGGCGGTCTGATGATCGCCGGTGGCGGCGGCAAAAGGGATCAGGATCGCAGGGCGACCAATTACACTGATATCGGCAACGGATGAGGCGCCTGCGCGCGAGATGACAAGTTGCGCCTCAGACAGGCGGCGCGGGACATCCGTGAAAAATGGCTCCACTTCCGCCCGGATGCCTGCGGAAGCATAGGCCGCGATGACGCGCACCTGATCCTCATCGCGCGCCTGATGGGCGACGCGGACGCGGTCGCGCAGGGGGGCGGGCAGGGCCGCGATGGCGGCGGGCACCACATCGGACAGGATGCGCGCGCCCTGGCTGCCGCCGATGACGACGATGCTCATCGGATAATCACCGGGCGGGATGTAGCCCGCCCCCGCCCGTTCGATCACAGCCGCGCGGACCGGATTGCCGACATGAACGCCTTCGATACCGTCCGGCAAGGTGGTGGGCCAGGTGCCGCAGGCGACGCGGTCAACGCGTGGCGCAAAAAACTGGTTGACGCGGCCAAGCACGCCGTTCTGTTCATGGATCATCCGGGGGCGGCGCAGCACCACAGCAGCAGCCAGCGCCGGAATTGTCGGATAACCACCAAAGCCCACGACCACGCTTGGTTTTTCACGCATCATGCGGAATGTGGCCGCGAGAATGCCGCCAAGAATGCGCAGAGGGGCGATGAGCTTTGCCACGGCGCCACCGCGCGCAAAGGTGGCAGAGGCAACCTGCACGATGTCGACCTTTGCGGGAAAGCCGCCCGTATAGCGCGCGCCACGCGCATCGGTGGACAGCTTGACCCGCCATCCCTTTGCCAGCATCGCCTCGGCCAAGGCCTGGGCCGGGAACATATGCCCGCCCGTGCCGCCCGCCGCGATGAGAAGCAAAGGGGCAGCCATCAGCGCCCCCGCCGCAGAATCTCGCTCATCGTGCCCTGGGGGCGCGCGCGTGTCATGGCCAGCAGTGCGCCCACCGTGATGCCTGCGGCGATGACGGATGATCCACCATAGCTGACGAACGGCAGGGTCATGCCTTTGGCGGGCAGCAGGCGCACGGCGACCCCCATGTTGATCATCGCCTGTACACCGAAGATGCAGGCCAGACCGGTGCCCGCCAGACGGACGAAGGGATCACGCTCGCGCAGCAGACGCATCAGGGACCGCACGACGACGGTCGCATAAAGGGCGATGATGCACAGCACGAGGATCAGGCCGTATTCTTCGGCGGCGACCGCGATGATGAAATCGGTATGGGCATCGGGCAGCGCCCATTTCACCTGCCCCTCGCCCACGCCGACGCCGAAAAAGCCACCCTCCTGAATGGCATTGACGGCATAGCCAAGCTGGGTGCGCGGATCGACATCGGGCGATAGGAACCCGTCGATCCGGCGCGCGAAATGTTCGGAGAATTCATAGGCGAAAAAGCCACCCGCCGCCGCGAGGCCAAGGACGATGACAATCAGCGTCATGGGCGCACCGGCGACGAAATAGATGACACCCCAGGCGAACAGGATCAGCATCGCCTGCCCGAAGTCGGGCTGCAGCGCCAGCAGCAGGACGATCACCCCGGCGACAAGGAAGGACAGCGATTTGCCGGGCGGCCCGTTCACATCCTGCCCCGCCGCCATCAGCCAGGCGACAAGGATGACGAAGCCGGGCTTCAGAAATTCGGACGGTTGCACGCTGGCAAAGCCGAAACTGAACCAGCGGATCGCGCCCTTGCCGAAATCGGTGCCAAGGAACGGCAGCAGGGCCAGGGCGATGAAGGCACCGATAAAGCCGAGCACACCGATCCGGCGCACCATGTCAGGCGTCATCATCGACACACCGATCATCGCGACCATGGCCATGCCGCCAAAGAACATCTGGCGTTCGACATAGTAATAGGGGTCAAGCCCGTTGCGTTCAGCCAGGGGCACGGATGCCGCAAGACCGAGCATCAGCCCCATACCGAACAGCATGAAAATACATGTCATCGACCATTTGTCGATTGTCCGCCACCACCGCGGAATGACTGGTTCAGTCACCCGTGCGGGGCTGGACCCAAAGACCATTTCAGTCATGGAAACCCGCCCGATATCGCCTGTTATGCCTCAGACCCCGATCTTGTGCCGGGATATCCGATGTAGAGTAGCGAAGATTGGGCCGGGTGACTAGCGGGAAAGCATCTTGCGGAGAGGAACGGCCCGTGATGCCGCGCAGGTGTCTACATTTGGCATCTTTGTGGAATGTAGATTCACTGTAGAGGACTTGTAGATGGCTGCTTTCGCCCTGTCAGCCCGCCGCAACCCCGGCCTCGGCAAAGGTCGCCATGCCGGACAGGCAGGCCACGGCCCCCTTGACCACGCCCAACGCAAGGGCCGCACCCGAGCCTTCGCCCAGACGCAGACCGAGGGACAAAAGCGGTTCCTTGCCCAGTTTTTCCAGCAGGCGGGCATGCGCGCCTTCCGCACTCAGATGCCCCGCGATGGCGTGATCCAGTGCGCCGTCGACCTCTGCCGCAAGGCAGGCCCCCGCCGCACAGGCGATGAAACCATCCAGAATCAACGGGATACGCAAGGATCGCGCCCGCGCCATGGCCCCGGCCATCGCGGCAACCTCGCGCCCGCCCAGACAGCGCAGCGCCTGCAACCCCTGCCCCACGGCACCGGGATTGGCCGCAATCCCCGCCGCAACCACCGCCGCCTTGCGCGCCAGCCCCGCATCATCAACGCCCGTGCCGCGCCCGACCCAGTCACCGCCGTAAAGGGCCGTCGCAATCGCCGCTGCCGATGTGGTGTTGCCAATGCCCATTTCACCTACGATCAGAATGTTTGCCGTCTCATCAACGGCTTGCCAGCCTTCGTTCAGCGCCGCCACCACCTCCGCCTCAGTCATTGCGGGCCCTTGGGTGAAGTCCGCCGTGGGCGTTTCAAGATCAAGCGCCTGCACGGTCAACTTTGCGCCAAAGGTTTTGGCCAGCTGGTTGATCGCGGCCCCGCCGGTTGCAAAGTTCGCGACCATCTGGGCCGTCACCTCGGCCGGAAAGGCCGAGACACCACGCGCCGCAATGCCATGATTACCTGCGAAAATACAGATCTGCGCGCGGTCAACCCGCGGCTGTGCACGGCCCTGCCAGCTGCCGACCCAGATCGCCAAATCCTCCAGCCGGCCCAAGGCACCGGGGGGTTTGGTCCACTGGCCATTGCGGTCTGACGCGGCCTGACGGGCGGCATCATCC
>JAAFHS010000286.1 GCA_013298485.1 Rhodobacterales bacterium | reverse complement strand
AGGTTTCGCGGTCAAAAGCTGGCTGGAAAATGACGGCGATCTGGTGGCGCAGGATGTGGCGGCGGCGCGGGCCGGATTTGACGGCCCAAAGGGCATTCGTGCCTTTCGGATCGGCGATTGGCGCGGTATTGTGCTTTCAGGGCGGGGGGCTGAGGGGCGGTTGGCTGCGGCCTGTGCGGCAGCCGATCTGGTGATCCTGGGGGCCGATGCCGTTGATGTGCCGGGCGGATGCCAGGTGATTGACCGGGCGCAACTGGCGGTAACGGGGCCGATTGCGGTCTGGATCGATGGTGACGCGCTACGGCTGCAACCGACACATGCGGCGCAGCGGATGTGGTCGCCGGATGCGCCGCCACCGGCCATCGCACTGCTGCGGCGCGAGGGGCCTGCACTGGTGATGAAGGTGCCGGATCAGTAGCTGCGCAGCAACCCCACAAGGCGACCCTGCACTTTGACCAGATGGTCGGGGTAGACGCGGGTTTCGTAAGCCGGATTTGCCGCCTCAAGCGCGATCATGCCGCCACGGCGGCGAAAGCGTTTCAGCGTCGCCTCCTGATCTTCGACCAAGGCGACGACAATATCGCCGTTTTCGGCCGTGACCTGTTCACGGATCACCACGATGTCGCCATCGTTGATCCCCGCCTCGATCATGGAATCGCCTTTCACCTCAAGCGCATAGTGGTTGCCGCGCCCCGACAGCATCGATCCCGGCACCGCCACATGATGGCTGACCTCCGATATCGCCTCAATCGGTACGCCTGCCGCGATGCGGCCCATCACGGGCAGTTCCATCGCATGCACCTGCGTGATGTCCATCGCACCTTTGGGCACCACTGGACGGTCGCCCTGAATGACCTTGGGGTTGAAGCCTGGTTTTTCCATCGCATCGGGCAGTTTGATGATTTCAATCGCGCGGGCGCGATGTGCCAGACGGCGGATGAAGCCGCGCTCCTCCAATGCCGTGATCAGGCGGTGGATGCCGGATTTGGAGCGCAGATCAAGCGCCTCTTTCATCTCGTCAAAAGATGGCGGAACACCATCACGGTCCATCCGGCCCTTGATGAAATCCAACAGTTCCATTTGCTTGCGCGTCAGCATCGGCACCCCTCCGGTGGCAGGCGTTTCACGCAATGTTCTGCCCGTGTTCCCGGTTTGTGTCAAGTGTCTTGCGAATCACTCAGGGGCGCAGGGGCAAATATTCCACGATATCGCCCATCGCGCGGGGGGCATCGCCGATGGGGCGGATCAGCAGGGCATCCGCTTCGGTCAGGATCGACAGCAGGGATGAATCCTGCCGTTCAAAGGGCGTGATGACCGGAACATCCGCATCCGACAGGCGCGCCCGCATGTAATGCGCGCGGGGGCCGTTCGCATCGACCGCCACCCCAAGCCGGCCGCTTTGTGCCACAGGCGGCACAGCGCCCCCGCCTTGCAGGGCGCGCAGAAGGGGCAGCAGGAACAGATGCGCGCAGACAATCGCGCTGACCGGATTGCCGGGCAGGCCCAGCATCAGGCCATCGCCGAAGCGGCCTGCCATCAGGGGTTTGCCGGGGCGCATTGCGATTTTCCAGAAGCTGGGCGCAAAGCCCATCTCGCCCGCCACGCGTGCCACCAGATCGTGATCGCCTACCGATGCGCCACCGATGGTGACGATGACATCCGCGCCCGTCGCCAGTTCCAACAGCATGCGCAGGCCGGGCAGGGTATCGCGTGCGATGGGCAGCATCCGCACCTCGGCCCCCGCATTCTCCGCCAAGGCCGCGATGGCAAAGCTGTTGGAGGCGATGATCTGGTCCGGGCCCGGCACCTCGCCCGGCATCACGAGTTCATCCCCGGTTGGGATGATGGCGACGATGGGGCGGCGCGTGACGGTGATCTGGGGCACATTCATCGCCGCCAGCAGGGCGAGATCATGAGGATGCAGGCGACGGGGGGACAGGGCATCGCCTGCACGGAAATCCTGACCAGCGGGGCGGATATTGCTGCCTGTATCGGCATTGGGCCGAATGGTGATCCTGTCGCCCGATCTGTCCACGTCTTCCTGAATGATGACGCGGGTCGCCCCCGCAGGCACCGGGGCACCCGTGAAGATGCGCAGGGCCTGCCCGGCGACGACAGCGCCCGCAAAGCTATGGCCCGCACCGGCCTCGCCGATCACACGAAAGGTGTCACCGGGAACGGGATCGCCCTGCACGGCATAGCCATCCATCGCAGATGCGGGAAACGGCGGCTGGTCGCGCAAGGCATGGGCGGGGCTTGCCATATACCGGCCAGCGGCATGGCGCAGGGGGATGGTTTCGGTGGGAAGCGGGGCCGCTAGGGCCAGAAGGCGGGCCCGCGCCTCTTCAACCGTCATCATCACGGTGCCTCGTAACGGCCTGATTTGCCGCCGTCTTTCAGGATCAGGGAAATGCCGTCGATCACCATGCCCTTTTCCACCGCTTTCAGCATGTCATAGACCGTCAGGGCGGCGATGCTGACGGCGGTCAGCGCCTCCATCTCCACGCCCGTCTGGCCGCTCGTCTTGACGGTCGCCGTGATTTGCACGCCGGGAAGGGCGGGATCGGGGGTCAGATCAAGGCTGACCTTGGTGATCGGCAGGGGGTGGCACAGCGGGATCAGATCGGCGGTTTTCTTGGCCGCCATGATGCCTGCAAGCCGCGCCACCGACAGCACATCGCCCTTTTTCGCACGGCCTTCCATCACGATGGCCAGCGTTTCGGGCGTCATGCGCACAGCCCCGCGCGCCATGGCCACACGATCTGTCACTGCTTTGCCCGACACATCGACCATATGGGCATGGCCCTGCCCGTCGAAATGCGTGAGGCCGCTCATAGCCCGCCCTGCGCGGTCAGGGGTCTGGCAAGGATCGCGCGGGTAGCGGCGGCCACATCGGCCTGTCGCATCAACGCCTCCCCGATCAGGAAGCAGCGCGCGCCATAGGCGGCCAGATCGGCCAGATCGGCGGGGGTGTAAAGGCCGGATTCCGACACGATCATGCGGTCTTCGGGCACGCGGCGGGCGAGGTCGCGGGTGGTGTCGAGCGTCACTTCGAACGTGTGCAGGTTGCGGTTGTTGATGCCGATCATGCCCGACTTCAGCAGCGCCGCACGCTCCAGTTCCGCCCGGTCATGTACCTCGATCAGCACATCCATGCCCCAGTCGATTGCGGCGGCTTCCAGCTCGGCCGCCTGCGCATCCGTGAGGCTGGCCATGATCAGCAGGATGCAATCGGCATGCAGCGCGCGGGATTCGGCGACCTGATAGGTGTCATAGAGAAAATCCTTGCGCAGGCAGGGCAGGTGCGTCGCGGCAGAGGCCTGCAGCAGGAAGTCATCCGCCCCCTGAAATGACGGCGTGTCGGTCAGCACCGACAGGCAGGTCGCCCCGCCATCCTGATAGGCGCGTGCCAAGGCGGGTGGATCAAAATCAGCGCGGATCAGGCCTTTGGAGGGGCTTGCCTTCTTGATCTCGGCGATCAGGCCGTAACCTGTACCGGCGGCTTCGCGCAGCGCACGGGCAAAGCCGCGCGGGGCGGGGGCGGCGCGGGCGGCGTCTTCGACATCCATGAGGGGTCGCGCGGCCTTGCGGGCGGCAACCTCATCCAGTTTGTAGGCTTTGATGCGGTCAAGAATGGTGGACATTGATCTTCCGTTCGGGCGGGTCTGGTGGCTGGCCGCCGGGGGTTTCATACCCCCGGACCCCCGTGGGATATTTCTGCAGAGAGGAAGACGGCATTCATTCGTTTATCTTGATGGGGGATGGAAGGGAAGCCATCAGGCCTGCGTGAGACGCGCGAGGGTGGTGAGTTTTGCCTTGGCCGCCCCGCTGTCGATGCTTTCGGATGCGAGGCGGACACCATCGGGCAGATTGTCCACGCGGTCTGCAACCATCAGGGCTGCGGCAGCGTTCAGCAGCACGGCGTCGCGGTAGGCGCCCTTGGCGCCGTCCAGCAGGGCGCGGAAGGCGGTCGCGTTTTCGGCGGGCGTGCCGCCAAGGATGGCCGCGAACGGATGGGGGGCTAGGCCCGCATCTTCGGGGCTGATCTCGAATTCGCGGATTTTGCCGCCTTCAACGGCACAGACTTTGGTGGGCAGGGCGATGGAGATTTCATCCGTGCCATCGCCGCCATGCACGAGCCAGGCCTTTTCGGACCCGAGTGCCAGCAGGGTTTCGGCCATCGGGCGGATCAGGGCAGGGGAAAATGCGCCGGTGAGCTGGCGTTTGACGCCTGCAGGATTGGTCAGCGGCCCGAGGATATTGAAAATCGTCCGTGTGCCGAGTTCCGCG
>JAAFHS010000285.1:3751-4292 GCA_013298485.1 Rhodobacterales bacterium | reverse complement strand
CTGCACTACAGCAATCAGGCGAACGGCAACGTCTGGAAGATCACGGCACCGTCGGGTGAAAAGCGGCAGGTGCGGACGGCGGGCTGGCTGACGGTGAATGACGGGCAATCGCTGTTGAATGCGGCGGTATCGGGCCTGGGCATTGCCTATCTGCCATCGTTCCTGTTTGCCGATGCGATGAAGCTGGGGCAGGTCGAAGAGGCGATCCCGGGTCTGCCGGTGGAAACGCTGGGGATTTACGCGGTCTACCCGCCGGGGCGGTTCACGCAGCCGAAGGTCCGGGCATTCATCGATTTTCTGGCGCGGCGCTATATCGACAAGGGCCCCGACGTCTGGTGAGGTTTTCGACAGTTGCGGTGACCCCTCCCTTCACCGTGGCTGAAACTGGGGCCGGGGTCACACTGTGATCCCGGCCCTTTTTTGTTTTTCGGGGGCACGGGGCGGATGGGCCCTAGAGGGTGTCGCGTCTGATCGGGTTCAGCCGATCAGACGCGACACGCAACATTCACCGGCGGTTCTTGTCTTGGCTCACCTTCAATCT
>JAAFHS010000285.1:0-3741 GCA_013298485.1 Rhodobacterales bacterium | reverse complement strand
CCCGGCGGTTTGCGGCGCGGCCCGCGTCGGTCAGATTGGAGGCGCGGGGGGCCAGATACCCCACACCTTCGGCGCTGACCTGCGCGCCGCGCACATCATAGGTGGCGATCAGGGCGGCGCGCACGGATGCGGCACGGGCACGCGACAGGGCGATGTTCCCCTCCAGCCCGCCTGACGCATCGGTATGGCCGACAAAGGTGATCGCCCGCGCTGGATTGGCCTTGAGATAGGCGGCAAGGTTGCCAAGCGAAGCATAATCGCCATCCGCAAGCGTCGCCTCACCAGGGGCGAAGACCAGATCATCCAGTGCGAAGGCCCCGCCGGTTTCCAGACGCGCGCCGATACCGGCGGTCGCTGGGGCAGGGGTGGCGGCGGGTGTCGCGGAGGGCGCAGGCAAGGGCGTGGGCAGGGTTGATTTGGTCGATATCGTGATGCCCTCCGGGACCAGTGCGCCGCCGATCTGCGTGATCTGCACAAACCCCGCATTTGCCGAACGCGACACGATGATACTGATTACCGCGGCCCCGGTGCCGGTGCGTTCGGCCGACAGATAGCGGTAATCGCCCATGTCCACATGCATGTCGGGTTCGGGCAGGATGTTCAGGCCGAACCGGAAATCAAACCCGCCGCAGGCCACCGCTTCGCATTCGTAGAGCACGCGGTAGCCATCGGCGCGCAACTGGTCGCGCAAGGGGGCGATGATCTGCAGGGTGGTCAGGCCGGTCGCATCGATCCGGTGGGCGGTCTGATCAAGCGCGCCTTCGACAATGCGCAGGGGCAGGCCTGCCGCCGTCCAGGGCCCGGTGGCGACAGCGTCGCTGCCTGCGGGGTCCTGCACCTGTGCGACAGTGGTCGCGGGGCCGGGAAATTCCAGCGTCAGGGCCTGTGCGGGGCATGCGAGCAGCCAGACGGTGCCTGCAAGGACCGCGCGTTGCCTGCGGAAAAAGGGTCTGCCTGTGTTCACTTCACGTGGCCTCTGACGGGCTTGCAACTGTCGATCACGCATCAACCGGGCGATCATGCCTGACCTTTGCGATAATGATAGTGTCCCACAACTTGCATCCCGCGTGAAGCATAGAGCTGCCGCGCGCCGGTGTTGGCCACTGTCACAACCAGCGATAAACTGTCGCCTCCCTGCGCCACTGTCCATGCGGCGGCGGCGTTCAGGATATTCTGCGCGGAACCTTGCCTGCGGTGGCGGGGCGATACCTCCAGTGCGTGCAGCATGGCGGTGGTGCCGCACAGGGCGACGAAGGCGATCCCGGCCGGGCGGTCGCCGCTGCGCGCGAGGATCGCGGTTTTGGCACCCTGCACGCGGTGCATCACGGCCAGCCGTGCGGGGCCGATATCGCCTTCGGCCCACAGGGTTTCGGCGATGGCCATCGGCGGCCAGTGCGGAAAGGTCGTCATGGGGGGCGGTGCAGGCAGGGCGCGGGCATCCACAGTATAGGCCATGACCGGATCGTGGTGCAGATAGCCGCGTGCGGCGAGGGTGGCATCAAGGGCCGCGTCGCCGTCGCGGATCAGGAACAGCGGCGTCTGGCCAAGGGCGCGCATCGCGGCTTCGGCCTGCGGGATATCTGCCGCGTCCCAGTCGCCGTCGGCGGTGGCGGCACCGACGCGCTGCCCGCCGCCCGCGCCCGCACGGATCGTCCAGGGGCCAAGGCGGCGCGCGTGCAGCGGTGGCCATGTCGCCTCCATCACCTTGGCCAGGGTTTCGGGCGTCATCCGAACAGGGCCAGCAGGCGCTGCATCGCGGCGTCAAGGCGGCTGGCATCGGTGCCCCGGATCACGAGGTTGGTGCCGAATGCGCCGTTGATTGTAAACGGATATGATCCCATCGACAGGTCTGGGAAGTCGGCGGCCAGTGCGCCGAAGGGGCCTGCAATCTCGCCCTCGCCGCGCAGGACGCGCAGGGATTGCGACAGCAGGGGTGCGCCGCCCGTCAGGGTGGGCAGCACGCCTGCCAGCATGGCCTGAAAGATGTTCGGCACCCCCGCCATCACATGCACATTGCCGATCGTGAAACCCGGTGCTGTGCTGACCGGATTGTCGATCAGGGTGGCCCCGTCAGGAATGCGCGCCATCCGCTGGCGCGCGTCATTGAAGGGAAGGCCCGCGCGGTCGTAATGCGCGCCCAGCAGCGCCATCGCATCGGCGCGGTGGGTGATGGGGACGCCAAACGCCGCCGCAATCGCATCCGCCGTGATATCATCATGCGTGGGGCCGATGCCACCCGAGGTGAAGACATGATCCCACCGCGCGCGCAGGGCGTTGACCGCGGCCACGATATCCGCCGTCTCATCCGCGACGACGCGCGCCTCCATCAGGCGGATGCCGCGCTGGGTCAGTTCATGGGCGATGTAATGCGTGTTGGTATCGCGGGTGCGGCCCGACAGGATCTCATCGCCGATCACCAGCATGGCGGCTGTGGGGTTGGTCATGGGCAGCCCTCCTTGGCAGTCGCTGCAGGTATAGGGGCTGGTACGGCGGTTTCAAAGGGGGTGTGGCGCGGCCTCGCACGCGTCCTGTGCCATGAAGGCGCGCAGGCTTTTTGCAGGATCATCGTCGAAATGACGCGCAGTCACGGTCAGCTGTGTGATGCGGTCAAACCGGAAGGTGCGGAAATCCTGGCGCAGCTCGCACCAGCCGGAAAACATCCACCCCTCGGCCAAGTTCCAGATCGCCAGCGGACGCACCTGCCGGTCCGATGGCTGTCCTTCGGCATCCGCATAGGCGATGCTGACGATGCGCCGCCGGCGGATCGCATCGCGCAGCAGGCCTGCAAGTGCCGGCGCGCCCGTGCTGCGGCGCAGGGAGAAATAGGGGGCGTCGGTCAGTTTGCGCGCGCCGGGTTCGGGCATGTTTGCCTGCAGTTTGGCGCGGACTTCGCGGGCCGCCGCCGCGAGGCCCGGGTCATCCAGACTTTCGGCAAATGACAGACCGACGGCGAGGGCATCGAGCTGTTCATGGGTGAAGGTCACGGGCGGCAGATCGAAGCCCGGACGCAGAAGGTAGCCCACGCCTGCAGCCCCGTCGATGGGCAGGCCGGACGCCTGCAGGTGGGCAATGTCGCGGTAGATGGTGCGGATGTTCACTTCGAACGCAAGGGCAAGGTCTTCGGCCCGGCTGATGCCGCGGGCGCGCATTTCGTTCACCAGCCGGAAAAGTCGTTCCGCACGCCGCATCGGGATCACCTGCCATGGTGTTGGGTTCGAGTGTGGGCTGACATTGGGTTGAAAGAAAGCCGCTAAAGCCACATGATGCCTAATTGAATGCCCGGCCCTCGCAAGCGTGCTCGGGCGTTCGGCGGGAAAACAGTCCGCAGGACTGTTTTCTGATCCGCCTCACCCCCACCTAACGGGCTGCTGTCGCCTCGATCTCGATCATCAGCGGTGCGATGGCCAGCCGTGTGACGCCCAGCACCGTCATCGGCGGTGCCGCACCCAACGGGCCCATCCGCGCGCCCAGCACATCGAAATTCTGCAGGGCCGCGTCCACGTCGGTGGCAAAGATCGTCAGCCGCGTGAGATCGGCCAGACCCATGCCTGCCGCGGCAAGGACCGTCTCAAGATTGTCCAGCGCCAGTGTCAGTTGCCCGCGCATGTCGCCCGCATGCATCGGGTTGCCGTGGCCATCGACGGCGGTCTGACCGGCGCAGGTCAGATGCCGCGTGGCCCCTTCCACGGATTCGGCCTGATTGTAGCCCAGTGGCAGTGACCAGCCCCAGGGATTGACGGG
>JAAFHS010000284.1 GCA_013298485.1 Rhodobacterales bacterium | reverse complement strand
CGGATTGGCCGTCACGGGCGCACGCGATGTGGCACAGCTGTGTTGCGTTGCCATCACCTTCGGTCACCGGTTCTGGGATGATCCCCGCTTTGCCGCATATCTGAATACGTCCGTTGGCCAGCCCGACGGGGCTGGCGCTGACAGCATAAGGCTCCTGCTGGATCATGCCCGCGACTGGCTCGCCACACTCTGGCACAATGACACGCCCGGGGCCTTTGCCGCCCGCCTTTGCCATTTCGTCCGCCAGAACCAGCCACCGACCCCGCAGGTGCTGCGCACCATTCTGCCCGGGCATTGGGTTCTGTTTCACCCGGACGACAACGCGCAACTGCTGGCTTGGGCTGCGCAGCGCCTGCCGCCCGTGCAGATGCCCGCGCAACAGCTGGCTTATCTCGCCTGCGCGTTGGTGCATGGCATGGGCTGGCTGCAGGATCCGCAATACCCCCGGATCGCGCGCGCCATCGCGACCGCCGCCACACCAGATGATCTCGCCCTTGCGCTGGCCGCACTCTATGGCGACATCGCGTGACCATCCTTCATCCCCAGGACCCTGCAGGCCTGACCGCCGCCGCCAATACTGCCGCCACCCTGCCCAATGCGCCCATCGCCGAAATCTGCGAAATCTGCGCCGCCCGCTTCCGGGTCGAGGCGCATTATGATGATCCCTGGAAAACCCCCGTCACCCTTGCGCCCTTGCGGGTGGAATACACCGATGGCCCCGTCATTTCCGACGGCGGGCGCACCCGCGCGCTGACAACCTTCGGCCTGCAGGACGGCCAGCCCATTCAGGGCGTCCGCCCCGAACTCGGCGCGTATGACGACCGCGCCCCCCGCCCCGGACCGCTGCTGGCCCGCCTCGTGCCCGAAGGCGCCGGTGATCCCGCCGCACTGGAACGCCAGATCATCGCCGATCTTGCGGCCTTTGCACGCAGCATGGAAACCGCCATGCAGCCCTGGATCACCGAATGGGAATCCAGTGGCTGGTGGGGCCTTGCCGACAGGTTCTGGAACAGCGTCTCGGCCGGGGCTTCGGCCTGGTGGGAAGGCGAGGGGGATTTCTGGGCCTCTGTCGGCGACTGGTTTGAAAATCTGCCCGCCATGCTGGGCGAGGCCTGGAATACCCTCAGCAGCAGCGCACAGGCCCTGTGGGATAACCGCGACAAGATCCTCGGCCTGCTGAAGGACCTTGCCGAAGGGTCGGTGGCCGCCTTCGAGGCGGGGCTGGAGGTGATCGCCACCGTCATCAACAACATCCCCGGGCTGGAAGAGATCGGGGGTCTCCTGAAGGCCCTGGTCGAGGAAAGCGCCGAATGGGCCAGTGCGATGATCGAGATGGCTACGCAAACCCGCGTCCTGCGCGTGCTGGGTGCCACGATGCTGGGCACGTTCATCATGATCCCGCCGAACTTCTGGACCGACATGATCGGGCTTGGCCTCGGCTATCTGATCCCGGAACTGCTCATCGCGATGGTACTGGCGGTCATCGCCTTCTTTACCGCAGGGACCGGCGGGGCGGTCCTTGCCGCGCGTATCGCCACCTATATCGCCAAGATCACCACCGCCCTGTCAAAGGGCGGCCGCGCAGGCCGCGCGCTGATGTCGGTGTTCACCATGCTGACCTCGATCAGCACCAAGATGATCGACCTCATCAAGGCGCTGAAGGGCCGCATCGCCGAGGTCGCCGAAGGCGTGACCAACCGCGTGACGCGCATCACCCGGCGCGTTCGGCGGCATGATGTCCCCTGTTTTGACTTGCCAAGGGGCGCAAAACCGGCAGAATTTGATCGTCAACTGGAACAGCAGATGGCGACGATCAACCAGATGACCGTCGATGACATGGCTTATGCACATTGGGTTCTTGAGCAGGCCCGCACCGAGCATGCAAGGCAGGTTGCTGCGGGATTGAGACCGCCGGGAAGTTCATTTACCGATCTGTTGCGGGATGGTACGGCACAAAGTGATGCGCGCGAAGAATTCAGGCAAAGCCTTTTGGATCAGGGTCTAGGCCAAGCAGAAATAAGGGACCGCATGAATGCAGTTAATGCTACGCATTTTTTAGATATTGTCGCGGGCGGGAACCCTTCTTTGGTTGGCATCGGTGGCGCCGTTGAAAATCAGGGGATCGGGGGCCAATGGCCGCGAGGTGGGCGTGCCTTGGGCCTTGGCTCGGAGGCGGGTACCTTGCACCGCGAAGGTTTCGGGAGCAGTCGAATGAACGTGAGGCTCGAAAGATGTCGATGAAATATGGTGACTTGCACAAGGAATATCAGTGGCTGGTCAACGAACTAGGCCCCCGACTTGACCATGAGCCCTTTTCTGCAGAGGATATTCGGTACCTCGCAGAACGGTTGCCGCCACGATTGGTAGAATTCATGGAGTATTCCGGCAAGGCGACGTATCTCGGTGGCGCGGTAACAATCTGCAACCCGCGCGAGATGGCACCAATCCTCGCACTGATTTTTAAGTCTGATGCCGTTCTTAACCACAAGGATTGCACCGTTGTGTCATTTGGGGCTTTCGGCAACCTCAGCATTTGGTCCAATCTATACCGCAATATGACGATAAAGCTTGCCGAGGGGAAATTGCTGTCTCAAGCACTTGCCCCCGTACAATTCGCTCCCGGCCTGATCCCGAAGGCGAAAAGCGTGCCCGACCCCAACATGGTTGCGGCTGGCAGCGTCCTCCACGAACTTGAGTTTGCTGATTTCCTAGACTACGCAGGCGAGCCGATGTTCGCGCGGTGTCTCAGCGCGCATGGGCCATTGGCGTTGGGCGAATGCTATGGCTTTTTCCCTGCACTTGCATTTGTCGGCTGGGACAGCCCCACGCGCCGCGTTGAGCATATCAGAAAGGTGCGGGCGCTGGAGCATTTCGCAATCCTTGCCCAGGCCCAGCCCTTCTATCTAACAACCGTTGGCCGCAACGGCGTGGAGCGCGTCCGCGAGATTGGTTAGGCACGCATCGTCCCCGCACTCGAACACTTCCTCTTCCTCGCGCAACTCCGGCCGTTCCAGCTCGTCGACTACCTCTCCCGCCCCCCCGGATCGTGCGGGGTATCGGCTGACCCGACGGCACAACGCATGCCCCGTCAGGTGGCACTTCCCACGGCAGGCCGGGCATAGTCCGGGCGCGTGATCGCTGCCTCCCCGATCCCTTCGGCTGCCATCGCCCGCCGCGTGGACGCCAGCCCTTCCAGCGCCAGGGCCATCGCCTGCAGTGCGGGATAGCGCGCCAGATCGAACCAGTGCGCCTGCCCGCGCGGATAGATCACCGACCACCGCATCAGCATCGCCACATAGGGGGCGAGCAGGCCGTCGGGTGCAAACAACCCCGGATGATCTGCCGCTGCACGGTCCAGCAGGCCGAAATGCCGCCGCATCCGCACCGTCAGGATGGCATGATGCGCGGGGATCGCGGCCTCCGGCACATATTGATCGGGATAGAACAACTGCCGCAGATCGGCATGCGCGGTGTTCGAAGTGAAAAAGAGCCAGCGCAGAAATGCCCCCCGGTCCGCCGTATCCGGCGCAGGGCACAAGCCATGCCGGTCGCCCAGCCACAGAAGGATCGCCGCGGTTTCCGATATCGCGCCATCCGGCGTCTCCAGCGTCGGGATCAGCCCCGTGGGGTTCAGCGCCCGGTAGGCCGCACCGTCCTGCTGGCGCGTGGCGCGGTCCACCAGCGCCACCCGGTAGGGCAACCCCGCCGCCTCCAGCACCAGCCGGATGATCAGCGACGCGTTATCGGGGGCATAATGCAGCACATACATCGCGAAGTCTCTCCCTGCCTTGCTGCTTTGTCCGCGCAAACGCACCTCATGGCAATCGTTTACGCCGCATTAACCATCCCGCGTCTAGCCTGCAGGCGACATGAATCCGGAGGATGCGATGCGGGTGATGATGATGATGGCGCTGTGCTGTGCCCTGAACGGTGCAGCGCGCGCGCAAGAGGCGGACGCGGCTGATGCGACGGCACTGATGCCGCAGGGCCTGCAATCCCTGGCCCCGGCGCTGGCCAAACGTCTGCAGCGCGATCCGGATGACGTGGTGGAGGATGCGATGACCCTGATCCTCGGCTACGGCACCGATGGTGGCATCGACAGCGCAGGCGTCACACAATCGCTGCAGGTGGAACGCGCGCGCCAGCGGGCCAATGTGATCCGCCGCCTGGTCGAGGCCGATCTTGATGCCGATGGCACGGTCACGGGGGCCGAGGTCGGCATCATCGCGCGCGCGGCCGAGGCGCGGATCAGGGGCCGCATCATGCTGTCCCATGCGGCGGCTGATGCCGATGGCGATGGCCGCGTGACGGCGGA
>JAAFHS010000283.1 GCA_013298485.1 Rhodobacterales bacterium | reverse complement strand
TGACATTGCCAAGGATATCGTCGCCCGGGAGGGGGGCTTTGTGAATGATCCGGACGATCCGGGCGGGGCCACGAACCACGGGGTGACGATCCATACGCTGCGCCGTCTTGGGATTGATCTGACGCGCGACGGGCGGGTCGATGAGGCCGATGTGCGTGCGCTGACGCGCGCGCAGGCCGAAGAGATTTTCGTGGAATACTACTTTCGCCGCCCGGGTCTGGGGGGCCTGCCCGATATGCTGCAGGCGTCAGTGTTCGATATGTATGTGAATGCGGGGGCCAATGCGGTGAAAGTGCTGCAGCGGCTGCTGGCGGATATGGGCTTTGCCTGCACGGCGGATGGCATGATCGGGCCGCAGACCCTGCGGGCGGCGCAGATGGCGGCAGAGGCGGCACCGGGGCATCTGGCGGATGCCTATGCGATTGCGCGGCGGAATTACTATTACAAGCTGGGCGATGCGCGTGCGGCCAGCCGCAAGTACGCGCGGAGGCAGGATGGCGGCAAGGGCGGCTGGATCACGCGGGCGGAGGAGTTCATGCAGCCCCGGTACCGCCTGACGGATGCCCAGCACAAAGCACGGGTGGCAGCATGGGGGTGATCGGGGCGCTGCTTGGGGCGGACAGGACGATTGCGGCGGTGGGCGATGCGGCAAAGGGCGTGGCCGAGGTGTTCACGCCGTCCGCGACGCGGCGGATGGAATTGTCGGCGGAGGCGCAGATGGCGGCGCTGCGGCAGTTGGGGGCGGAGTATCAGCTGGCACCGCAGGGCTGGTTCGACCGGTTCGTGAACGGGATCAACCGCCTGCCGCGCCCGATGATGGCCTTCGGGACACTGGGATTGTTTGTCTATGCGATGATTGATCCGGACAGTTTTGCGCGCCGGATGGTGGGCCTGAACGCGGTGCCGGAACCGCTGTGGTGGCTGCTGGGGGCGATCGTGGGCTTCTATTTCGGCGCGCGCGAGGCGCATTACTTCCGCACCCGGCCCATGGATGCGACCGGCGCGGCTGCGGGGGCGCCCACGACGTCGCCTGCGCTGGACGACAATCCGGCGCTGCGCGACTGGCAGGGCGCGCGCTAAGGCGGCGCGGCCGCTCATCCGCCCCGCAAGGGCGTCTTCGCCGGATCAGCGAGGAAAGCCTGTACAGGCTTGATGAGCGGCCCCTTGCCATTGACCTGTCTGCGCGCCTCTGGCATCCCACGGACGCAAGACAGGATGTGAAAATGAACCTTTTTACCGATCTGCGCAGCCTTGTGGTGGCCGCGGTGCAGGATCTGCAGGCGCAAGGCGTGCTGCCGGGTGGTCTTGATCTGACCGCCGTGACGGTCGATCCGCCGCGCGAGGCAGGCCATGGCGACATGGCCACGAACGCGGCCATGGTGCTGGCAAAACCTGCGGGCATGCCGCCGCGCGCGATTGCCGAGGCACTGGCCCCGCGTCTTGCCGCCGATCCGCGCGTGGCATCTGTCGATGTGGCGGGCCCCGGTTTCATCAATATCCGCCTTGCGCCGTCGGTCTGGCAGGGGCTGGTGCGCGCCGTGCTGGAACAGGGCACAGGTTATGGCCGCTCCACCCTGGGGCAGGGGCGCAAGGTCAATGTGGAATTCGTGTCCGCCAACCCGACAGGCCCGATGCATGTGGGGCATGTGCGCGGTGCGGTCTTTGGCGATGCGCTGGCGCGGCTGCTGGCCTTCGCCGGCTGGGACGTGACGCGGGAATACTACATCAATGATGGCGGCGCGCAGGTCGATGTGCTGGCGCGGTCGGCCTATGAGCGGTACCGCGAGGCTTGCGGGCTTTCGCCCGAGATCCGCGAGGGGCTTTACCCCGGCGATTACCTGATCCCGGTGGGCGAGGCGTTGAAGGCCAAATACGGCGATAGCCTGCTTGACAAGGGTGAGCAGTACTGGCTGGCCGATATCCGCGATTTCGCATCCGCGATGAAGATGGAGGAGATCAAGGGCGATCTGGCCATTCTGGGTGTCACGATGGATGTCTATTCATCGGAAAAGGCGCTGTATGGCACGGGCAAGATCGAGGCGGCTATTCAGGTGCTGCGCGACATGGACCTGATTTATGAAGGCACGCTTGAGCCGCCAAAGGGCAAGACAAATGATGATTGGGAGCCGCGCCAGCAGACGCTGTTCCGGTCCACGGCGCATGGCGATGATGTCGACCGCCCGGTGCAGAAATCCGATGGGGGGTGGACCTATTTTGCGCCCGACATCGCCTATCACTATGACAAGGTCCAGCGCGGCTTTGATGCGCTGATCGACATTCTGGGGGCGGATCACGGCGGTTATGTCAAGCGGATGAAGGCGGCGGTCAGCGCCTTGTCGGGGGGGCGCGTGCCCTTGGATATCAAGCTGATCCAGCTGGTGAAGCTGTACAAGAACGGCGAGCCGTTCAAGATGAGCAAGCGCGCGGGCACGTTCGTGACGCTGCGTGATGTGGTCGAACAGGCGGGCGCAGATGTGACGCGGTTCGTCATGCTGACGCGCAAGAATGACGCGACGCTGGATTTCGATTTCGACAAGGTGCTGGAACAGTCAAAGGACAACCCCGTCTTCTATGTGCAATACGCCAATGCGCGGATCAATTCGGTGATGCGCAAGGCCCGTGACGCGGGGATTGATGTGTCGGATGCGGCGCTTGCCGCCGCCGATCTGACCAAACTCGCGCATCCGGCGGAAATCGGCATGGCGCGGCAGCTGGCCGAATGGCCGCGTCTGGTGGATGTGGCGGCACGCAATAACGAGCCGCACCGCATCGCGTTTTACCTTTATGAACTCGCGTCCGATCTGCACGGGCTGTGGAACCGGGGCAATGATGATCTGTCCCTGCGGTTCTTCCAGGAGGGCGATCATGCCACAACGGCGGCAAAAATCGCCCTTGCGCGTGCCACGGGCGTTGTGATCGCGGCTGGATTGGGTATCCTTGGCGTCACCCCGGTCGAGGAAATGCGCTGATCAATTGCGCCCCGCCCGGACTTGAGCAGGCAGTGCGCGCGTGGGAACCAACCCATGCCGCCGGGATATGAGGCAGGACATGACCTATCAGAACTGGGCGGATCAGGATTTTGATGATTCCGGGGCCTACACCCCTATGGCGGAACGCAGTCCGGGGCGCGCGGGGCGGATCATGCACCTTGCGGGGGGTGTCACCTCTGCCGCACTGGTGATCGGCATGGCGGTCTGGGGCTATAAACTCGCGGTGCGCGATGTGGCGGGCATCCCTGTCGTGCGCGCGATGGAAGGGCCGATGCGCATCGCCCCCGACACGCCCGGCGGCGATGTGGCGGCCCATCAGGGATTGGCCGTGAATGATGTGGCGGCCCTGGGATCGGCCACGCCCTTGCCCGAAGCCCTGTCGCTGGCCCCCCGCCCTGTTGATCTGACGGATGAGGATGTGGCTGGCCTTGGCACGTTCGAGGCGGTGGAGGATGATGCGCTGATCACCGCATCGGCGGGCCTGTCGGACCCTGCAGCCCTGGCCAGCCCAGCCGCCGAAGTGACGCCCGAGGCGATCAACGCGGCCCTGGCCGAGGCGCTGACCCCGGAAGAGGAGATGGCCTTTGCGACATCCGACCTTCTGGATGCCGGGGCCCCCCTGACATCGCTGATCCCGCGCCGCCGTCCGGGTGCTGCGGCAGCGGCCCCGGTCACCGATGTGCAGGATGTGGTGGCGGTGGTTCAGCCCGAGATCGACGAGGCAACACTGGCCGTGGGCACGCCGCTGGTGCAGCTGGGCACATTCCGGACCGAAGATGAGGCGCGCGCCGAATGGGCCAGACTTGCGGGCCGCTTTGGCGATCTGATGGGGCCGAAATCGCTGGTCCTGCAACCGGCGGATTCAGGTGGTGCGCCCTTTGTCCGGCTGCGCGCGCATGGCTTTGCCAGTGAAGATGACGCGCGCCGTTTCTGCACGGCCCTGCTGGCGGAAAATACCTCCTGCCTGCCGACCTTGCACAGATGATGACACCGGCGGTTTTCGGCTGTGACGGTCTGACACTGACGCGTGACGAGGCCGCGTTCTTTCGCGATGCCGACCCTTTCGGGTTCATCCTGTTTGCCCGCAATCTGCAGACGCCGGACCAGATCCGCGCCCTGACGGCGGCCTTGCGCGATTGCGTGGGGCGTGATGCGATCATCACCATCGATCAGGAGGGCGGGCGCGTGCAGCGCCTGCGCGGCCCTGTCTGGCACGAATGGCCAGCCCCGTTGGACACTGTTGCCACCGCCCGTGATCCGGTGCGCGCGATGTGGATCGCGGCGCGGGTGATGGCGCATGAACTCGCAGCCCTTGGCATCGACAGCA
>JAAFHS010000281.1 GCA_013298485.1 Rhodobacterales bacterium | reverse complement strand
ATCGAGGCGAACCACATACGGGCGTGGTTGTGCAGATAGCCAGTGGTGACCAGTTCCTGCGCCCAATGATCGAAGGCATCGATGCCGGTGCGGCCCTGACAGGCGGCTTCCCATTCCCGGCGCAGACCGCTTTCGGTGGCGGTGCGGTTCAGGGCGGCCCGCAGGCCCTGCTGATAGTCGCGCCAGACGGCAGGGCGCAGCTCCAGCCAACCTTTCCAGTAGGTGCGCCAGTGCAGCTCGGCCAGGAATTTCTGCGCGTCTTGGGGGGTGTGATGCGCGAGAACGGCCGCGATCACCTCCTCCTCCGTCAGGAGGCGGTGGCGGATGTAGGGGGACAGGGTGGAGACGGCATGATGGCCGGGAAGGTCGCGGTTGCGGTCATCGGCATAGGCGCGGCCTGCGCGTGGGACGAAGGCGGCAAGGCGGGCCAGGGCGGCGGCACGGGTAGGGGGGAATGTCATCATACCGGGGCAGCTAGGGTGGGCTTGCAGGAAATAAAGGGGTGCCCTTGCAGCCCCCGGCGCGCGACACTAAGACTCTGTTCACCAAGAGGCGATATCCCCGAGACATGATGAGAGGCAGGCAGCCATGCGCGATCCGGTAGAGCACTACATGAATACCCTTGTTCCCATGGTCGTCGAACAGACGAGCCGGGGCGAGCGGGCCTACGACATCTTCAGCCGGATGCTGAAAGAGCGGATCATCTTTCTGTCGGGCCCGGTGCATGACGGGATGTCGAGCCTGATCTGCGCGCAGCTGCTGTTCCTTGAGGCGGAAAATCCGGCCAAGGAAATCAGCATGTACATCAACAGCCCCGGTGGCGTGGTGACAAGCGGGCTGTCGATCTATGACACGATGCAGTACATCAAGCCGAAGGTCAGCACACTGGTGATCGGGCAGGCGGCGTCGATGGGAAGCCTTTTGCTGACGGCGGGGCATGCGGGCATGCGGTTTTCGCTGCCCAACAGCCGCGTGATGGTGCACCAGCCGAGCGGTGGCTATCAGGGGCAGGCGACGGATATCATGATCCATGCGCGGGAGACCGAGAAGCTGAAGCTGCGGCTCAATCAGATTTACGTGAAGCACACAGGTCAGGATTTGACGACTGTCGAGGCGGCGCTGGAACGTGATAACTTCATGTCAGCCGAGGATGCCAAGGCCTGGGGCCTGATCGACGAGATCGTGGAAAGCCGTGGCAAGGCAGATGACACGGCAACGTGATGGGCGATTTGACATTGTGGAACCCTTGGCCTTGTCTTAGGATTCCACGAAAGGCAGTCTGGGATGGCCCGAGGCCCGCAAAGGGCAGGGCGGCAAAGGATGACGATGGCGAATAATTCAGGCACCGACAGCAAGAACACGCTCTACTGCTCATTCTGCGGGAAAAGCCAGCATGAGGTGCGCAAGCTGATTGCGGGGCCGACGGTGTTCATCTGCGATGAATGCGTCGAGCTGTGCATGGATATCATCCGCGAAGAGACGAAGACGACGGGCCTGAAAACCACGGACGGGGTGCCGACGCCGCGCGATATCTGCAAGGTGCTGGATGATTACGTGATCGGGCAGGTACATGCGAAACGCGTGCTGTCGGTGGCGGTGCACAACCATTACAAACGGCTGAACCATTCGTCGAAGACGGATATCGAGCTGTCGAAGTCGAACATCCTGCTGATCGGGCCGACGGGCTGCGGCAAGACGCTGCTGGCGCAGACGCTAGCGCGGATATTGGATGTGCCGTTCACGATGGCGGATGCAACGACACTGACGGAAGCGGGCTATGTCGGCGAGGATGTGGAGAACATCATCCTGAAGCTGCTGCAGGCATCCGAGTATAACGTGGAGCGGGCGCAGCGCGGGATCGTCTATATTGACGAGGTCGATAAGATCACGCGGAAGTCGGACAATCCGTCGATCACGCGGGATGTGTCGGGCGAGGGCGTGCAGCAGGCGCTTTTGAAGATCATGGAGGGCACGGTTGCGTCTGTGCCGCCGCAGGGCGGGCGCAAGCATCCGCAGCAGGAATTCCTGCAGGTGGATACGACGAACATCCTGTTCATCTGCGGGGGTGCGTTTGCAGGTCTGGAAAAGATCATCGCGCAGCGCGGCAAGGGTTCCGGCATCGGCTTTGGCGCGGATGTGAAAGGGCCCGAGGAGCGGGGCGCGGGTGAGCTGTTCAAGGAGCTGGAGCCGGAGGATCTGCTGAAATTCGGGCTGATCCCGGAATTCGTGGGGCGTCTGCCGGTGATCGCGACGCTGACCGATCTGGACGAGGCGGCGCTGGTCACGATCCTGACGGAGCCGAAGAATGCGCTGGTGAAACAGTATCAGCGCCTGTTCGACATCGAAGGCGTGAAGCTGACGTTCACGCCGGATGCCCTGATCGCGATTGCCAAGCGGGCGATCAAGCGCAAGACGGGCGCGCGGGGGCTGCGGTCGATCATGGAGGATATCCTGCTGGACACGATGTTCGAACTGCCGGGGATGGACAACGTGGAAGAGGTCGTGGTCAAGGAAGAGGCCGTGAAGGCCGGGGCCAAGCCGATACTGGTGTATACGGAGCCGCCGAAGAAGAAAGAAACGGCGACGGCGGGGTGAGGCTGATATTCCCGGTAGATCGTCAAGCGGTGTGGCGGCTGTCGATATGTTGGAGCGCGTATGGCTGATGTGCTTTCATGCGGGTTCTGATCGTCATGATCCTCGCGGCAGCTTCGGTCATTTTGGTAAGCGGCTTGGCACCAAATTTTGTCGATCTTGGCAATTATGGATTGGGATACGAGACCACAAACGCGGCCCGCGATCTGTTTGAAGATGTCGTGCCCTATGACCGCGTCATCACAAGTGTATCATTTTCGACGTCGGCGCCCAAACCTTCAAGATGTATGGTGGTCGTGGTCCGTCTGGCAGCTCAGACGCCGGTCGAGCCTCCGGATTTAGATCGTAAAAGACCGGATGATCTGCAGTTCGGCGGTGATTGGCGACCGACGCCTGATCTGGGAAAATTACCGCGTGGGCGGGACCCCATGGTTGTGTGCGCGAACGCCATGACAGATGCGGCGCGACGCGCATTGTCTGACGCGCTGTCGACACCGGGTGGATACTACATCAAACCACTTGCCGGAATTGAACTTCAGATCTATTCGCCTGCAACGCGGTTCGCAGCCGTTGTCCGTGAGATTGATGAGCGCCGGCCCTAGACCTTGGTGCGGCTTTGGGCCATATCATGGCAGCAAATCTCTGGAGACCCCGCATGTATTTCCTGAAACGCCTGCTGACGTGGTGGAACAGCCAGACAATTGGCACGCAGCTGTTCACGGCGCGGCGGGGCATGAAGGTGGGGGAGGACGCGCAGGGGAACCTGTATTACCAGACGAAAGACGCGAAGAAACGCTGGGTGATCTATAACGGCGAGATGGAGGCTTCCCGCGTCTCGCCTGACTGGCATGGCTGGCTGCATTTCACCTGGGATCAGCCGCCGAGCGAGAAGCCCTTGGTGCACAAGGCCTGGGAAAAGCCGCATCTGGAAAACCTGACGGGCACGGCTGCAGCCTATGCGCCCCCTGGTTCGATCCGGCGCACGGCACCCGAGGCGCGGCGTGACTATGATGCGTGGCAGCCCGAATAATGGCGGAGAATACATCAGAGGTGGTTGCAGGGGCGGCGGTGCTGGCGGTTGCGATCGGCTTTCTGGCCTATGCGGGGCAGGTGTCGGGTTTCGGCGGCACTGCGGGAACCTATGACCTCACGGCAAGTTTCCGGGCGGTGGACGGGATCACCGTGGGCACGGATGTGCGGCTGGCGGGGGTGAAAGTGGGTACGATCACCAGTCTGGCCCTGAACCCGCAGACATTTTACGCGGATGCGACAGTGGCGGTTGATGACGCGATCGCGCTGCCGGACGATTCTGCGATTCTCGTGTCTTCTGAAGGGCTTCTGGGCGGAAACTACATTGAAATCGTGCCGGGCGGATCGACCGAAACGCTGGCCCCGGGGTCGGAGATCGAGGATACGCAAGGATCGGTCAGCCTGGTGACGCTGCTGCTGCGCTTCGTGGGGGCGCAAAGCGAAGACGGTGCGGCACCCGAATGATTAGGCTGGTGTGCCTGTTCTGCCTGCTGGCGGGGTCCGCTGCGGCCGAGACGGCGGAGGCCAAGGGCGGCATCCTGCGCTGGCTTGATAAGCTGTCGGGGGATACCGAGGATCTGGTGCTGGGCGCGGGCGAGGCGGTGGAGCGGGGGCAGTTGACCATCAAGCTGGACGAATGCCGCTACCCCGCGAACGACCCGGCATCGGATGCATTTGCGCATCTGACGATCATGGACAACCGGG
>JAAFHS010000280.1 GCA_013298485.1 Rhodobacterales bacterium | reverse complement strand
TGACGGCAGCGGCATGACGGAACGGGCCACCTTCATCTCGCCCGCCGCACAGGATGCGCTGTCGCGCTGGCTGACCCATCTGCGAAGCCTTGACGGGGCGGCGGCGAACACCCTGACGGCCTATGCGCGCGATGTGTCGGGCTATCTGCATTTCCTGGCGGCCCATCATGGCGCGGCATCAGGCACGCGGTCGCTTGTCACGCTGTCTCCTGCCGATCTGCGCGCCTGGATGGCATCCGAACGCACGCGCGGCGTCTCGGCCCGCTCGCTCGCCCGGGCCCTGTCGGCTGTCAAAGGCTTTACCGCATGGCTGGCCGACCGCGAAGGGGCCGATGCCACGACCATGCTGGCCGCGCGGGGCCCGAAGTTCCGCCGCAAACTGCCCCGCCCGCTGACGGTGGACGGCGCGCGCGACATGATCGACACCGTGGGCGATCAGGCCCGGACGGATTGGATCGCCGCCCGCGATGTCGCTGTCGTCACGCTGCTTTACGGCTGCGGCCTGCGCATATCCGAGGCTTTGGGTCTGACCGGTGCCGCGCTGCCGCTGTCGGATATTCTGCGCATCAAGGGCAAGGGCGGCCGCGAACGCATGGTTCCCGTCCTGCCCGTGACGCGCGATGCGGTCGCACGCTATGCCGCCCTCTGCCCCTACGATCTGGTACGCGCTGACCCCTTGTTTCGCGGCGCACGCGGGGGGCCGCTGAACCCGCGCCTGATCGCCCTCGTGATGGAGAAGTCGCGCCTGCAGCTGGGCCTGCCCGCGACGGCGACACCGCATGCGATGCGACACAGCTTTGCCACGCATCTTTTGTCCGCAGGCGGCGATCTGCGCGCGATCCAGGAACTGCTGGGCCACGCGTCCCTGTCCACGACCCAGGCCTATACTGCGGTCGATGCCACAAGACTGATGCAGGCCTATGCCGCCGCGCATCCCAGGGCCTGATACATTTCCATGGCGGGTTGGTGGATTCGTCCCGCAAAACCCAGCATTTCGAGGCGCGTTAACCATTGCTCTGCCTGTTTTTGAATGAAATCAAAAGCATACCGGAAAAATGATTAACGCGGTCGCCGCGAAAATAAGTCAACATATTGATTTATATACAAAGTTCCGAAAATTGACAGCCGTCAATTTTTCGCACACCCCGAAATTTGACCTGTATCAAAGCGCGCTTCCCCCATGCGGATAGGCTTGACCTGTCATCCATGGGGGCGCAGGATTATGCACCGACTCAAAACACCGATATCCGTCCGCAAGGCCGTACTTCTGGCACGCCAGGCTGATCTTCTGGCGCGTCTGGCTGCCGTCGAGAGCGAACTTGACGCACCCCTGAACGCCGATTGGGACGATCTGGCCATTGAGCGTGAAGATGACGCGGTGCTGGAGGCAACGGGCATCTCGGCGCAACATGAACTGCGCCAGATCGCCGCCGCCCTGCAGCGGATTGACCAAGGCACCTATGGCGCTTGCGCAAGATGCGGGGCCGCCATTGGTGAAGATCGACTTGACGTGCTGCCGTACACGCCTGTTTGCCGATCCTGCGCGACGTAAGGCGCTTCAACGCATCAAAGGGGGGAACTTCAGATGACCAGAAAAGCAACCAAGACCGTCATGTCCGATGTCGCAGGGGAAACGACTTTCCTTGCGGCCGCGGGCCAGCAGATGGCGCTGGACACGCTGCGCGTCGAAATCGGCGCCCTGAAAGCCATGCTGCCGGGGCTGACGGCGTCACAGGCCAACAGCCTGCCATCCGATGCCATCCGCCGAGCGAGGGAGGCCGAACTGGAGGCCATGTTCGATAACATGCCGCTCTGACTGGCGGCACGCCACCGGCCTGCCGATGCGTAACACCTGACTTGCCTGCACGGCGAAATTTTGCCATCACCCCAAGATGACAGATCGCCTGAAGGCCCTTTGCGTCCACCTTCTGACCGCCACGGGGGCCGTCCTGTCGATGCTGGCGATGCTCGCCGCAGTCGAGGGCGAGTGGAGCATGATGTTCCTCTGGCTGGTCTTCGCGCTGTTTGTCGATGGGATCGACGGGCCTTTGGCGCGGAAATATGATGTCACCACAAACTGGCCCACCTATGACGGCGTGCTGATGGACCTGATCGTCGATTATCTGACGTATGTGTTCATCCCCGCCTATGCCCTGTTCAAATCCGGGCTGCTGGTTGGGTGGACAGGCTGGATCGCCATCATTGTGATCGTCTACGGCTCGGTCATCTATTTTGCCGACACGCGGATGAAAACCACCGACAAATCCTTTGCGGGCTTTCCGGCCTGCTGGAACATGGTGGTGCTGGTGCTGTTCGCGACCACGCCGTCCCATTGGACGATCCTGTTCATCGTCGTGGCCCTGACGATCACAATGTTCACCAATCTGAAATTCGTGCACCCCGTGCGGACACAGCGCTGGCGTCTCATCACGCTGCCGATGTGCGGGGCCTGGGTCGTTTTTGCGACCTGGGCGGCTTGGGTCGATTTCGCCACCGGGTCCTGGGCGCATTGGGGGCTGGTCATCACCTCGGTCTATCTGTGCCTTGCCGGCATTGCCCAGCAGATCGTGCCCGAACGCCGCCCGACCATCGGCTAAAGCAGCCCTAAACTTTGGTTGAGGCGCACAAACCTTCGGTCTAACGCCCCCCGCCTAAACCACCGGTCAATTCACAACCCACGATCCAACGGGCTTTCTGCATCCAGTCGCAACGCTGCGGCCCAACCTCAAGGCATCCGGCAGAATGACCTGCCCGCTGCCCCGAAGATGAAAGGGATACACGATGAACCGCCATATGAGACGCCGCCTGCATGCGCTCGGTCTGCTGACTGCCATGATGACCGTTTCGGCCCAGATGGCCTTTGCGATCACGACTGATGATGTCGTTGCGACCTATCAGGCCGAAGGTTTCACCCAGATCGAGGTCAAACAAGGCCCGACCCAGATCAAGGTGGAGGCGATCCGCGGGACGGAAAAAGTCGAAACCATCTATGATGCGGCAACCGGTGACGTCCTGAAATCCGAAACGGAAACTGTCCGCCCGGGTGAAGACGTGACACCCGGCGTGAGTGTCCGCAACCGCGACGACGATTTTGTCGATGTGGGTGACGACGAGAATGATGACGGTGACGACAATGATGACGGTGATGACGGCGATGATAATGACGACGGCGATGATGGTGACGACGGTGATGATGATCACGGCGGGGACGATGACCACGGTGGCGATGACGACCATGACGGCGGAGATGATCATGGCGGTGATGGCCATGGTGGTGATGGCGGCGGTGATGACTGACCCCCGATCCTGACACGACCCGCCGCGCGCCTTTCACTTGATAGGGCGCGCGGCTTGCCGGATAATGACAGCGTCGGGGATCATCCCCGCAAAGGACCGCCATGAAGCGCCGCATCGTTCTTGCCGCCCTCTGCGCCAGCCTCGTGACCGCAGGTGCCGCATATGCAGAGAGTTTCGCCGACACCATCGTGCGGCAACTGCGCGACCAAGGTTATACGCAGGTTTCGGTCACCAGCACCTGGCTGAACCGCACACGCATCTTCGCCCAGTCGCCCGATGCCGAACGCGAAATCATCCTGAATCCGCGCACGGGCGAAATCCTGCGTGACCTTTACACCGGCGGATCATCCGGTTCGCGCATCTATGACGATGACGACAATTCAGGCCGTGGTAGCGGCAATTCGGGTCATGGTGGCGATGGTGGCGATGATGACCATGACGACGGCGATAATGACAACTCCGGGCACGGCGGCGGTAGCGGTGGCGGGGGCGGCAGCGGTGGAGGGAGTGGCGGCGGTGGTGGTGGGGACGGTGACGATGACTGATCCCCGACACATCCGGTGCCGGGGGGCCAGCCATTGAAGCAGCGCATCCTGATCGCGGCAATTTTCGCAATACAGGCTGTTTGCGCGATCTTTTTCGTCTCTGACATCCTGTCATCGGTCCTTGGCCTGCGCACCACGCCGATCAGTTGGCAGACCCGTGAACTGATCGAAATCGGGGCCGCCATCGGCCTGATCCTGGGGTTGATCCTGGGGGCCATCGCCCTGTATCGCACCCTGCGCCAACGCAATATCGCCGAAGAACGCCTGCGCCGCGCCTCGGCCGCGTTCATGGATGTGCTGGAGGAAAAATTCACGGAGTGGGGCCTGACCGCCGCCGAACGCGATGTGGCGCTGTTCGCGATCAAGGGCATGTCCACGATGGAAATCGCGACACTGCGCGCGACATCAGAAGGCACGGTCAAGGCGCAGACAAACGCGATCTACCGCAAGGCAGGTGTGACGGGACGGCCCCAACTCCTCAGCCTGTTCATCGAAGAT
>JAAFHS010000279.1:1100-4348 GCA_013298485.1 Rhodobacterales bacterium | reverse complement strand
CGTAAGGCCAAAGCCTGCAGCCCCGCCCCAGAAGGTCGAGGACAATTGAAACTCATCCTCGCCAAACGCCCCGATACCATAACCGAACCCCGCCCCCACACCCGTCATCAGGATGATCGCGGTGGTGATGCCGAAGTAGACGATGATCCGGAACAGGATGAAAGGGGCCGTGCGCACCATCAATGACAGCGCCGTCCCCACGGAAAAATCCCACATGAATGAAATCCTCTGCCAATCAATGACAGCAGAGTGTCACAAACCACCGTTTCCGATCAAGTATTTCTTCCGCGCCTTTACACCAGCCGGGGCCGCGCCCGCACCCGACCCTGCTTTGCCAGCGCGGCCTTTGCCGTGGCTGCGATATCACCTTCCGTCAGCCCGGCCTCGGCATACATTGCAGCCGGGCTTGCCTGATCAATGAACCGGTCCGGCAGATGCATCGTGCGCAGTGCAAGCCCGCCTTCCAGTTGCCCGGAATTCGCAAGGTAATGCAGCACATGCGCGCCAAAGCCGCCAATCGCCCCCTGCTCAACCGTGACCAGTGCTGCGTGATGCCGCGCTAACTGGTCGATCAGCCCGGTATCCAGCGGCTTGGCGAACCGTGCATCCGCCACTGTCGCACTGATCCCTTCGCCCGCCAGCGCCTCGGCGGCCAGCAGCGCCTCGGACAGGTGCGCGCCAAACGACAGGATCGCCACATCCGTGCCTTCGCGCAACACCCGCCCCTTGCCAATCGCCAGCGGCACGCCGCGCGCGGGCAGTTCCACCCCCACGCCCTCGCCACGCGGAAAGCGGAACGCGATCGGCCCTGCGTCATGCGCCATGGCCGTGGCCACCATATGCACCAGTTCCGCCTCATCCCCCGCTGCCATCACCGTGAAATTCGGCAGGTTCGACAGGTACCCCACATCGAACGACCCCGCATGCGTGGCACCGTCCTGCCCCACCAGCCCCGCCCGGTCGATGGCAAATCGCACGGGCAGGTTCTGCAGCGCCACATCATGCACGATCTGGTCATAGCCGCGCTGCAGGAAGGTCGAATAGATGGCACAGATCGGCTTCATCCCCGATCCGGCCAGCGCTGCTGCAAAGGTCACGCCATGCTGCTCGGCAATGCCCACATCGAACACGCGGGCTGCAAAGCGTTTGGCCATGATATCAAGGCCCGTGCCCGATGGCATCGCCGCCGTGATCGCCACGATACGCGGATCGCGCGCAGCCTCATCCGTCAGCGCATTACCGAATACGGAGGTATAGCTCGGCGCGTTCGATTTCGCCTTGGCCTGCTCGCCCGTTTCCGGGTTGAACTTGCCCACGCCGTGATACTTGTCCGCAGCAGCCTCGGCCGGCGCATAGCCCTTGCCCTTGACCGTCACGCAATGGATCAGCACCGGCCCCGTCGCCCGCGCCCGTGCCGCGCGCAGGGTCGCCAGCAACTGCCCCATGTCATGCCCGTCGATCGGGCCGATATAGCTGAACCCGAATTCCTCGAACATCGTGCCACCACCGCCCGGCAGCCCCGTCACCAACTGCCGCGCACGCCGCGCACCATCGCGCAGCGGGCCGGGAAGGGCTGCCTCCAACCCTTCCGCCGCCGCCTTCAGCATGGCGAGCGGGCCCTTTTCGGCGATGGAATTCAGATAGGTCGACATCGCCCCCACCGGCGGGGCAATCGACATGTCATTGTCATTCAGGATCACGAACAGCCGCTTGCCCAGATGGCCTGCGTGGTTCATCGCCTCATAGGCCATGCCCGCCGTGATCGCCCCGTCGCCGATCACCGCAATCGCATCGCCGACCGGCATCCCCATCTCGCGCCCCATCGCAAACCCCAAGGCGGCCGAGATCGAGGTTGATGAATGCGCCGCCCCGAACGGATCGAAATCAGACTCGCTGCGTTTGGTGAACCCGCTGAGGCCCCCGCCCTGCCGCAGCGTCCGCATCCGGTCGCGCCGCCCCGTCAATATCTTGTGCGGATAGCATTGATGCCCCACGTCCCAGATCAGCTTGTCCACCGGTGCGTTGAACACCGCATGGATCGCCACGCTCATCTCCACCACCCCCAGCGACGATCCCAGATGGCCACCCGTCTCGGACACTACATTGATGACCTCGCGCCGCACCTCGGCGGCGAGCAGCCCCAGTTCGGCATCTGACAGCACCTTCATGTCGGCGGGGCCCGAGACGCGATCAAGAATGGGGCTGTCGGACATCGTGACCTCCTGCGATGAAAAAAGTGCCGTGCGGGGTTGCCACACGGCACCAGGTCCCTGTCGCCAACAGGAAGGGAACCGGGCTGTGGTATCGCCCAGAAACCGAACCGGCGATGGTCCGGGTCAAGTGCCCCGGCGGAACCTGCCCGCCGGGAAAGGTGTTTACGCGAACGCCGTTGTGGCGGGCCGTTCCAGCGCACCCATCGGCGGGGGCGCTTCCTGGCTTTCTGCGGGAAGCATCAGCCCGACGCCCCGGATCACCAGCAGCGTCACGATGATCGCCGTCGTGATCGCCAGCGCCCAGCCCGCACCCCGTCCCATTTCGGACGCGATCCAGTACCGGATTTTTGCCCTGCGGGTCAGTTCGAATGTAAAGGGATCATCCATCATGCGCTCCTTCACTGATCCAGCGGTGCATAGCCGTGGTCCTGTGCCCAGACAAACCAGTTGTCCACCACAGTGCCCGTCAGCAGAATGCCGATGCCCCCGGTCAGGGTGACCAGCACCGCAAACCACCAGGCCCAGCGGTGAATGCCTTCCATCGTCGCGTTGAACCCCATGGTCCAGCGCCAGAACAGGGCCGCCCGCTCCGATGCCGTGCCCCGGTCAGCAATCTGCTCCAGCTCGCGGTCCCCGCCGAAACGGCTGACCGCCAGAATGGTCGCCCCGTGCATCGCAAACAGCAGGGCCGATCCGTACAGGAACACGATGCTGAGGGCGTGGAATGGATTGTAGAACAGATTGCCATAGGTCAGGCTGAACAGGTTGGTCCAGTCAAGGTGGCTGAAGATGCCGTAAGGCACGGCTTCCGACCACGACCCCAGCAGCACGGGCCGGATCAGACCCAGCACCAGCACCAGCCAGATGGCGGATGCAAAGGCCCAGGCGATATGCTTGCCCATCCCCAGTGCCGCCGCGCGCAGATAGGTCCGTACCCACCATGTGCACAGCGAGATCAGGAAAAAGAAGCTCGCAATCAGCCAATATCCCCCTTCGCGCATCGGCGGGAAGGACAGCCCGTATTCCGGTGCCGGC
>JAAFHS010000279.1:0-1090 GCA_013298485.1 Rhodobacterales bacterium | reverse complement strand
TTCGTACTGCGCCAGGTTCCAGCGCGCTGAGGTGTCGGTGCGCAGGCGGGCGCCCAGTGCCGCATCGTCAATCCGCATCGGCGGGAAGGACAGCCCGTATTCCGGTGCCGGCGGATCCAGCGAGAACCAGAACAGATCGCGCATGAACACCGCCGGGTTATACCCCGCCTGATCCCAGAACCACATGCCGATCATGAAGAACCAGATGAACCCGGTCGCCAGCGAGATCACCCCGAACGACCCCAGATAGATCGGCCCCAGCTGCGCATTGCCGAACCAGCCAAGCAGCGTCGAAAAGCCTGCCCCTTTGCTGCGGTTCGACAGATCAACGCCCTCGACCATGCCCATTTCCGGGGCGCCACGCACCTGCACCTGCGTGAAGATGTTCTGATATTCAGCCATTGACGCCTCCCGGAATGCCTGCCCACCATGGCAGGTTCAGCCACCAATCCCACCACGTCACCCACTGTTCAAACCAGATGGTGCCCGAAATCACGATGCAGATCGCGCTCCAGAACCCCGCGTTCAGCGCCAGCAGCAGACCCACCCGGTGGATGCCCAGCGTGCCCACCGAATAGCCGATCAGATCGCGGAACATCGTGTCCTCGTGATCCGGCGTGCGCATTTCCTTGCCCTTTTCCGGGTTCGCCGCCGACAGGATCAACCCGCCATGCAGCGCCAGCGCCAGCGCGTTGGTGAAAAAGAACGTGACCGCGATCATGTGCACCGGGTTGTAGTGAAAGTTGCCGTAGGTGTAGCCCGTGTTCGACACCCAATCGAGGTGACTGAAGATGCCGTAGGGAAACCCATAGGTCCACGCCCCCATCAGAATGGGCCGGATCACCACCAGCGTGATGTACGCAAAGATCGCCACGCCAAAGGCAAAGGGTACGTGATACCCCATCCCCAGCTTGTTGCAGATTTCCACCTCGCGCAGGGCCCAGCTGACAAAGGCCCCGATCGCGCAGATCGTGATCAGCTGCCACAATCCACCTTCCAGCAGCGGTGCCGCCCCCAGACCATATTCCAGGGCTGGCGCGTCAATCGAAATCAGCCAGGGGTTCCAGATCCCTTCCATCGCCGTCCCGTA
>JAAFHS010000028.1 GCA_013298485.1 Rhodobacterales bacterium | reverse complement strand
TGACCTTGTTGACCGAGCCTGCCATGACATTTCCTTCCCGAATCTATGTCCTGTCCCCGGCAGATTGCGCGAGGCATGGTTAACGAAGCTTTACCCGCCATGATCCCCTCCTGCAACTCAGGTTGCAGGGGGCAGCTGTGCACCCCGGGGGGGATGGGATGCCGCAAACTTTCCGGCCATGTCGTCCCAAGCCCGGCTGCAATCCTGCGGCCCGGCCTGATGAAAGGTTTCCTCCCATGACTGATATTCGTAAACTGGCCGCAGCGGCCATTCTTGGTCTGTCGATGCTGTCCGCACAAACGGCGGTGGCCGAAAGTGCCGAGGGCGAAGTCGATGCGGCGACGACTGAGAAGGTGACCGCACAGCTGACGGCCGAGGGCTTTGAAGTCCGCAAGCTCGATCTCGAAGATGGCTTAATCGAGGCCTATGTCGTGAAGGATGGCGAGACATCGACCGTCTTTCTTGATCCGACAACCCTGGAAGTCGTGAAGAACGAAGGCTGATCTGCCATCTGCCCGGCCCCGCCGGTGGCGGGCCGGGCATCCTTTTTTATCCTCATGAGGCACATGATGCAGCGTCTGAAAGTCTGGGACCCGGTGATCCGTCTGTTCCACTGGTGCCTTGTCGGGGCCTTTGTCGCCAATGCGTTCTTCACCAAACCGGGAAAGCCTGTCCATGAATGGGTCGGTTATGCCGTCGCGGGCCTGATCGCCTTGCGGCTGATCTGGGGCCTGTTTGGCACGCGCCATGCGCGGTTCAGCGATTTCCGCCCGTCCATCACCGATGCCATCGCACAGATGCGCGATATGGTAACCGGGCGCCGGCATGTGCATGCGGGGCATTCGCCGCTGGGGGCGTGGATGATCTACAACCTGCTTTTGACGATGATCGCGATAGCGATCACCGGTTACATGCAGACCACCCTGCAGTTCTTTGGCGTGAAATGGGTGGAAACCGCGCATGTGTTTTTCGTCAATTGGGCAGAGATTTCAATCGTGCTACATATCACAGCAGTGATTGTGGAAAGTCGGCGCTTGCGGGTCAATCTGGCCAAGGCCATGGTCACAGGATATAAAGATATCGTCCCATAAACAGAAACGGTCTGATGCAGTCTGCACCTTCTGAGATCCCCACGCGCAGTCCGGTGCTGGTCGGATTAATCCTGTTCCAACTTGCTTGCACAAGCATTTTTGTCTGGGATGTCATTTCGGACTTCAGCGAAGAGACATCCGTCCTGCAGGTTGTGCCTGAAATCGGCGCAGCGCTGGGCCTGTTGATCGGGATCGCCTTTGAGCTGGGCTATCTGACGCGTCTTCTGCGGCGGCAGGAAACCATGGCGCGGGGGCTTGGCGTGGCGGCAGGCGCGCTGGCCGATCTGATGGAAGGGTATTTCCGTGACTGGGGTCTGACCGCCGCCGAACAGGATGTCGCGGCCTTTACGATCAAGGGCTATAGCATCGCCGAGATTGCCGAGTTGCGCGGATCGGCTGAGGCAACGGTCAAGACGCATCTGAACGCGATCTACCGCAAGGCCGGGGTGCCGGGGCGGGGGCAACTCGTTAGCCTGCTGATCGAAGATCTGATGCGTGCGCCGCTGGTTGATCCTGCGGGCGCAGGCGGCGGGCAACCAGCGGTTGCAGCGATGTCCGCGGCGCAAACATCTGCTGGCGTTATGGCCAAAACGGCCTATACTTCGGTGCGTTAATGGGCCTGGGGGCGTATTTCATGCGACGTTTGAAAGTGTCCGTCTGGGTGGCGGGGGTTCTTGTCCTGTCGGGTGGAACGTCAACGGCTGACGGTTTGCGCCTGTCCGGGGCGACAAGCCGCACCTCGATTTTCGAAAGCCAGACGCAGCTGCTCGACGGGCGGCTGAGCCAGCAATACGAGGAATCCGCGCGACTGCGCCCGGAAAGCGCGATCACGATCTCGACCGCGTCGAGCGAGGCCATCCCGGATTATCGCGGGCGGTACCGGGGCGAATATCTCGCGGTGGCCACGGCAGCGGCGCAAAGGCACGGCGTGCCCGAGGATCTGTTCCTGCGGCTGGTGCAGCAGGAAAGCGGGTGGAACCCGAATGCGGTGTCGCCGAAAGGGGCGACGGGTCTGGCACAGCTGATGCCCGCGACGGCCCGGCGGTTGGGGGTGGATATCAACGATCCCCAGGAAAACCTGGAAGGCGGGGCACGGTATTTGCGCGCGATGTACGACAAGTTCGGATCATGGCGGCTGGCGCTGGCGGCCTATAACGCGGGCCCCGGCGCGGTGGAAGAGCATGGCGGTATCCCACCCTATGCCGAAACGCAGAACTACGTGATCGCGATATTGCAGTAGAACGGGCGGTTCCGGCCACCGGAAGATGGAAAATTGACGGCTGTCAATTTTCCGGTATTCTATGAAATATCAATGCATTGCTGAGTTATCCACAGGGGTGCGTTAACACCTTTGAAACATTGCGTGATCGGTGTGGGAGGGATGGGCAAAATTGCCCATCCTACATTTATTCCGCCGCCACCTTGATCACCGGTTCCATTTGCGCCAGCACGTCGGCGGCGAGGTGGCATTTGATCTGGTGGCCGCCTGTCAGGGTCTGGACCGGGGGCATTTCGGTATCGCAAAGGCCACCCGGCACTTGCGATTTCCAGCGGCAGCGCGTCTGGAACGGGCAGCCGGGGGGCGGGTTCATCGCCGACGGGATATCGCCATCCAGCACGATGCGCTTGCGGATCACCTTGGTATCGGCGATGGGCACGGCCGACAGCAGCGCCTCGGTATAGGGGTGATAGGGCGGCTGGAACACCTGATCGGTCGTGCCGGTTTCCACGACATGGCCGAGATACATCACCAGCACCCGGTCAGAAAGGTAGCGCACGATGGACAGATCATGGCTGATGAACAGGAGCGTCGTCTTGTTCTCGCGCTGGATATCCATCAACAGATCGGTCACCGCCGCCTGTACCGACACATCAAGGGCCGAGACGGGTTCGTCGGCCACCACGACCTTGGCCCCGCCTGCGAAGGCGCGGGCAATGCCGACCCGCTGTTTCTGCCCGCCCGAGAGCTGGCGCGGCATGCGGTCGGCGAAGGCGCGCGGCAGTTTCACAAGGTCGAGGAGTTCCAGCATGCGGTCATGCCGGTCCTGATCGGACTTGCCGTAGTGAAAGATTTCCAGCGCGCGGATGATCTGACGGCCCACGGTCATCGACGGGTTCAGCGTGTCGAACGGGTTCTGGAACACCATCTGCACCGATGAGACGGTATCGACATTGCGTTTCTGGATCGGGGTCGACTGCACGTTTTCATCAAACAGCATGATGGAGCCTGAGGTCGCTGTTTCCAGCCCCATCAGCACCTTGGCAAAGGTGGATTTGCCACAGCCGCTCTCGCCCACGATGGCCAGCGTTTCGCCTTCGTGCGCTTCGAACGACAGGGTTTCGTTGGCTTTGACGACCTTGGCCGTCCCGCCCCCGAAAGCCCCCGAGGAGACGGAGTAGTATTTGCGCAGATCCTCCATCTTCAGCACGACCTTCCCAATCGGCGTCTTGGGTTTGGCGGCCTTCAGCTTGATCGGGGCGTTCCAGTCAATCTCGGCCCATTTCAGACAGCGGCTGGCGTGGCGGTCGTCGTCCGGAACGGGTGACATCGCGATGTCAGTGGCATTGCAGCGCCCGTCCTCGAAGTAGTCGCAGCGCGGGCCGAAGTTGCACCCCTTGGGGCGTTCATGGGGCAGGGGGAAGTTGCCGGGAATGGCCACCAGCGGGCGGGAGTTCTTGTCGGCGCCGGGCAGCGGGATGGAGCGGAACAGGGCCTGGGTATAGGGGTGGCGCATCTTGTCGAAGACCTGGGTGACATTGCCGGTTTCAATGGCTTCGCCGGAATACATCACGCACAGCCTGTCGCAGGTATCAAGGATGAGGCCGAGGTTGTGGCTGATGAACAGCATGGATGTGCCGTACTTCTCACCCAGGGCTTTCACCAGATCGACGATGCCGGCCTCGACCGTCACATCAAGTGCTGTGGTCGGTTCATCCAGGATCAGAAGCGCGGGTTTCGACATCAGCGCCATCGCGATGACGATGCGCTGCTGCTGGCCGCCGGACAACTGGTGCGGATAGGCGTTGATGATGCGGTCGGGGTCGGGCAGGCGGACATCGGCCACGATCTGGCGGGCGAGCGCCCAGGCTTCCGCCTGGCCCATGCCCTGATGGATCATCGGCACCTCGGCCAATTGCGCGCCGATCTTCATCGCGGGGTTCAGCGAGGCCATGGGTTCCTGGTAGATCATCGCGATTTCAGAACCGCGGATGTGGCGCAGCTCCTCATCGCTCATATGCGTGAGATCGCGGCCCTTGAACTTGATCGTACCGCCGACGATACGGCCGTTCTTGCCGAGATCGCGCATGACGGCGAGGGCGACAGTGGATTTGCCGCATCCGCTCTCGCCGACCAGCCCCATGGATTCGCCCTGCATCACGCTGCAGGAGAAATCCATCACGGCGGGGATTTCACGCAACCTTGTGAAGAAGGAAATCGAGAGATTCGAAATCTCGAGGATCGGTTTGGATGGGTCCCAATCAGACATGGCGGCCTCTCGGTGGCTGGGGCGGGACCGGGGGTTTCACACCCCCGGACCCCCGTGGGATAGTTGGGAACAGAGGAAGGGGCAGGGTTTCGCATCAGTCTTTCAGGCTTTCTTCGCGCAACCCGTCGGCGAGCAGGTTGAGGCCGAGAACGAGGCTCATCAAGGCCAGTGCCGGTGTGACGGCGGGGTGCAGGAAGACCGCGAGCAGTTTGCGGCCGTCATCGATGGTGGAGCCCCAGTCGGGGGATTCAGGGGAGACGCCAAGGCCGAAGAAGCCGAGGGTGCCGAGCAGGATGGTGGTATAGCCGATGCGCAGGCAGAAATCGACGATCAGGGGCCCGCGCGCATTGGGCAGGATTTCCCACAGCATGATGTACCAGGGGCCTTCGCCGCGCGTCTGGCCCGCGGCGACATAGTCACGCGCCTTGATGTCCATCACGAGGCCACGCACGATGCGGAACACGGTGGGGGAGTTCACGAAGACGACGGAGACGAAGACGTTGAGCAGGTTGGGATCCATCGACCAGATGCCGAGCGGATCGGCATTGAAGGCGAGGCCCGAATAGGCCCAGAGGCCGATCACAAGCGTGATGCCGACATAGAGGTTGCGCTTTGCGGGATCGGTGAAGTAACGCGCGTTGAAGAGGGTGGAGAAGAAGATGATCGGAAAGATGAAGAGGACGGCGGCAAGGTAGATCGGGATGCCGGTCACGCGAATCTCGGGTGTGACGAGCAGGTAGAACAGCAGGATCACGGGGAAGGCGAGAACGAGATTGGCAAAGAACGACAGGATCGTGTCGAGCTTGCCACCGAAATAACCCGCAGGCAGGCCAAGGGTGACGCCGACCATGAAGGCGAATGCGGTGGCGGCGGGGGCGATCATCAGGACGCGGCGGGCGCCCATGACAACACGGCTGAAGACATCGCGGGCGAGGTGATCGCCGCCGAGGAGGAAGTAGGGGTACTGACCGTCCTTCGGATCAACGAGGGGGATGCCGGGCAGGGGGTTCTTGACGCGGCCGAACTGTGTGATCGGGTCCATCGTGATGACAAAATCGGCAAAGATCGCGGTGAAGACCCAGAACATCACAAGGGCAAAGCCGATCATGCCGACGGGGCTGTCGAACAGCTTGCCGTAGAGGCCGAGGCGGCGCTTGAAGGTGATCGACAGGGCGAAGGTGACGATCAGCGCGATCCAGACGGGCAGGAACTGTGCGATGATTGACGCGACGATGCCACGTTCCGTGGGGGCGGGTTGCAGCAGGGTCAGCACCAGCCAGACGGCGACAAGCAGGCCAAGCACCTTCCACATCCAGCCGCGCAGGCGTCCCAGGAGGCCGGGGGCATCGTCGACATATGCGCGCAGTATCCAGCTGGTCAGGGCGGCGAAGAGGCCGAAAATGACCAGGACGGCGGCAAATGTCAGGAGGCCGCGGATGGTGGCCTGGTAGTTCACTTCCGCGCCGCCACTGAGGAACAGGTAGGTGAGGATGAAGAACGACACGAACAGGAATGTCATGGCGAGAAACCCGGTACGCAGCAGGGCGACCTGCCCGTTACCGGAGGCAAAGCCGATGAGACTGCTTGTCAGGAACAGCATGACCAGTGCCGCGAGGGCCGCCGAGAGGGGCGGGCTGAAAATGGGGGCATACGCGCCGAACCATGTGAGAGCTTCCATGATGCGCTCCTACGCCAGCCGGATACGGGGATTGAGATAGACATAGCCGATGTCGGAAATCAGCTGCGTCACGAGCACGAAGAGAACGGCGATCACGGAACAGCCGAGCAGCAGTTCGATGTCGTTGTTGCCTGCGGCCTGCACCAGCGTCCAGCCGAAGCCTTTGTAGTTGAACAGCGTCTCGACAATGACGACGCCGTTCAGCAGGTAGGGAAACTGCAGCATGATGACGGTGAAGGGCGCGATCAGCGCATTGCGCAGGGCATGTTTCATCACGACCTGGCCGAAGGACACGCCTTTCAGGCGGGCGGTGCGGATATATTGCTGGGTCATCACCTCGGTCATCGAGGCGCGGGTCATGCGGGCGATGTAGCCCACGCCGTAGAGGGCGATGGTCAGCACGGGCAGGGTGAAGTTCCAGAAGGTGATGTCATCCATGGCGGATGTGGCGGTGCCCAGAAACAGCGTCTTGGTGTCGATGACGCCCCAGTCGTTCAGCAGGGGCGACAGACCCGCGGTTCCCGAGGCGAGGAGGGCGACAAGGATGACGCCCGAGACATATTCCGGGGTGGCGGAGGTGGCGATGGCGATGCCCGACAGCACGCGGTCGGTGGTCGAGCCTTCGCGCATGCCCGAGAGCACACCCATGATGAGGGCAGTGGGTACCATCACGAGCATGACGGCCAGCATCAGATAGCCGGTGGCGCCCATGGCCTTAGCCAGCACCTGGATCACCGGCACTTTGAAAACGGTGGAAAAGCCCCAGTCGCCCTGCAGCACGCCGCAATAGCGCGGTGCATCTTCGGCGGTGACGCCGTCATCAATGCAGCGTCCGCGCGTGACACCCTTGTCATCGGTGCGCGTCCATCCCGGTGCAATGCCGACCCACTGGGCATAACGCCCCAGAACCGATCCGCCATGACCGTTCTGCTGAATCCAGGTGGCGACGGACTCGTCCGTCATCCGGACCGAGCCTTCGCTGCGGGCCAGCTTTTCAAGGTTGGGTTGCAGGTTGGTCAGGTAGAAGACGATGAAGGTCAGGGCGATGGCGGTCAACAGCATCACGCCGAGGCGCTTGGCCACGAATAGCAGCATGTCAGGGTCCCCTCTGTGCCGGACAAGTCAGGCAGGCCGTCCGCGATTGTGGGTCACGCGGTTCGGATGGGCCGGGCGCGGCAGATGCGCGCCCGGCCAGAGTATCATCGCGCGATCAGGCCGAGATCGACCACTTGTAGTGGTGATGTTCGAACGACGGGTGCATGTCGACATTCACGCCTTCGCGCGCATGCCGGAAGAGCGAGCGCCAGAACGGCTGGATGATCACGCCTTCGTCCTGCAGGATCGTCTCGAGCGTCACCATCACCTCGCGCCGCGCATCGGCATCGGCCAGCGACAGCGCCTTGGTCATGGCGGCATCGAAGTCAGGATTGGCCATGCCGGTTTCGTTCCACGAGCCTGTCGAGGTATAGGCCAGCGACATGTTCTGCACCGCCAGCGGGCGATGGTTCCACGTCGTGGAGGAGAACGGGTATTTCTGCCAGTCGTTCCAGAAGGTCGATCCCGGCATCACGGTGTGTTTCACCTTGGCCCCGGCATCCACCAGTTGCGATACGACGGCTGCGGTGGTGTTCGCCTCCCATCCGTCATCGAGCGAGATCACCTCAAACTCCGCATCGGCAATTCCGGCGGCGGTCAAGGCGGGCATCAGCGCCGCTGCATCCACGGTCTGGGGCGGGATCTTGGCATATTCCGGATGGATCGGGCAGGCGTGGTGGTTTTCCGCCGTTGTGCCAAGCCCGTTATAGCCGAGTTCCAGAACCACATTCAGATCGACGGCCTTCTGGATGGCCTGGCGCACGGCCTTGTCCTTGTAAAGGTCGCTGGTGGCCGAGTTCATGCGTGCAACGATCGTCGACGCGGTCACGACTTCCAGCTTTTTCCAGCCCATGCCATCCAGCATGTCGATGAATTCGCCGGTGCTTTCATAGTTCACATCAACCTCGTCAGACCCGGCAAGGTTGACCATCGCCGACGGATCGGTGCCGAAATCGATATAGTGGATTTCGTCCAGGGGTGCGGTGCCGCCCCACCAGGTGTGGTTGGGTGCGCGCACCAGTGTCATGCGCTGGCCCACCGAAATCTCACCCGGCACATAAGGTCCGGTGCCGATGGGATTGGTGGAGGGATCCTGCCCGTCGGTCAGGCTGGCATGCACGACGGCAGCGGGATAGTCGGCAAGGTTCGGCACCACGGCGACATCGGAAATCGACATCATCAGCTTGACCGTCATGTCATCGACCTTGACCACCGATCCTTCGCGCAGCTGCTTGGTGGTCTCATCCACAAGCCCGAGGAACCGCGAGGCCATGGCGTTGCCTTCGACGGTGCCATCGGTCCAGCGGCCGAAGTTGCGCACCACGTCATCGGCGGTGAAGGCATCCCCGTTGTTCCAGGTGATGCCGGGGCGCACCTTGAGCGTATATTCGGTGGCGTCGGCATTGGCCTCCCAGCTTTCCAGCAGGCGGCCTTCGAAGGTGCCGTCGGGGTTGTACTGGATCAGGTATTCCAGCCAGCCGCGATAGACGTTGGCGATCTGCGGCCAGTCGGCCAGGCGCGGGTCTTTCTGGGCCTTGGTTTCCATCGCGACGCGCAGGATGCCACCGACTGTCGCCTCTTGTGCGGCGGCGGGCGCGGGCAGGCCGATCAGGCCATAGGCGGCGGCGGCACCGACACCAAGGGCTGTGGTGCGGGTCAGAAATTCGCGGCGGCTGAGTTTGCCTGCGTTGAATTCATCGGCATACATGAACGCCACCGGATGGATCGTGGCGGTGGCTTCGTTCGGTTTCGTCATGTCATTCTCCCTGAAGGCAGCAGCGTTTTTTGTTGTCGTGGGCTGGTCCGGCTGCAGGCGGCAAACCGGGCGCGAGGCCAGTCCTGCCTTCATACCGCATCTTTTTGCGGCATGCGTCAATGTCTGCTTTCGCCACATCATGGTGAAAACCGACATTCAACATGCTGTCGACCGCATGATAACTATGAATCGAGGCCGTTGATGGCAGGTTTGACCAAAGGGTCAACGCGCGCGGCGGAAGGCCGTGGGTGACAGGCCCGTCACATGCTGGAAGGCGCGGGTGAAATAGGCGGGCGAGTTGAAACCCAGCGTCTCGCCAATGCGGGCGACGGGCAGTTTGGTTTCCGACAGCAGGCGGCGGGCCTCGAACAACCGGCGGTCCTGCAGGATCGTGTGCGCCGACCGCCCGTTCGCCTGTTTGCAGCACCGCGTGAGATGCGTGGGCGTGACACCAAGGGCAGCGGCGAATTCGGCAACCCCCATGCCGGACTGATAGTTGCTTTCCAGCAGGGCCGAATAGCGCGCCACCAGTTTGCGCGCGGCATCGGGTTTGGTGATCTCGGACGCGCCCTTTGCGACCTGACGTTCCAGCCAGACACCGAGCAGACCAAGATAATGCCGTGTGGCGCGTTCATGGGCGGGGCTGTCGCTGTCCATTTCGCGCAGGATCATGTCGAGTGTGACGTTCAGTTCCTGCTGGCTGTGGACATCGCGGATGCGCAGATGCTGCGGGCCGCGCGGCAGCGTCACATCGCAATCACGGCCGAAGAAGACGGCGGTGCCGAACACCTGCGGCCCGACCTCGAACCCGTGCATGACGCCTGCCGGGATGAAGATAACGTTATGCTGTGTATAGCCGCGTGTGGTGCCTGCGATGGTGATCCGGCCCTGGCCTTTGGTGAACCACAAGAGGCAAGGTTCGGACAGGGACCGCATCGCCTCCACCCGCCAGCGGCCTGCAGAGGCCAGACGGGGAATGGCGACAAGACGCAATTGCGACGGATGGGTCTGATCTTGCATGGGTGATTCACGGGGCCTTTGGTGACGTCACACTAAAGCAATGCCAGCGCCGCAACCCAAGCGAAAAGAGCGCGCCTTCGCAACTATCTTTGACGGGCCGGGTCGGAATGCAGAATCCTGCCGGTGAAACGGGGGTTTAGGCAAAGACCCGCCAATCGGCCATCCGGCTGCGAAACCATGTGCGCTGGCGTTTGGCATATTGGTGTGTGGTAATCTTGGCGGCGGATATCGCGGCATCAAGCGGCATGCGGCCCTGCAGATGCGCCACGAGTTCGGCGGCCCCAATGGCGCGCATGGCGGGCAGGGCGGGGGTCCAGGTGTCCAATTGGGCCCGCACCTCATCCAGCGCGCCGCCTGTCATCATCGCATCAAACCGCGCGTCGATGCGGGCGTTCAGGGTGGCAGGGGTGGGGCGCAGCACAATGGCATCGGCGCGCGACAGGGGCAGCAGCGGCGGCCCGGTGTCGTCCTGCCAGGACGCAAGGCCGCGCCCGGTGGCCTGCTGCACCTCCCAGGCGCGCTGCACGCGCATCGGGTTGGCCGTATCGATGCGGGCCTGTGTCGCGGGGTCGAGGGCAGTCAGCATCGCGGCCGTGCCCGCCGCGCGCAGCCGGTCACCTTCGGCGCGCACGGCGGCGGGGATGGGGGGAATATCGGCCAGCCCTGCGGTCAGTGCGCTGAAGTAAAGCCCCGTGCCGCCCACGATGACGACGGGGCGGTCGATCAGGGCAGCCGCCTCGCGCAGCCATTGGCCGACGGAATAGGCGCTATCCCGGGCGATATGACCATACAGCGCATGCGGGGCCGTGGCCGTATCGGCCTGCGTTGGCCGTGCCGTCAGCACGCGCCAGCAATCATACACCTGCAGCGCATCGGCATTCACGATGATGCGGCCATCGCGCGCGGCAAGGTCCATCGCCAGGGCCGATTTGCCCGATGCTGTCGGCCCCGCGATCAGCACAGGGGCCTCGCGCGAAATGGTTTTCAATGTGGCCAGATATTCCATTTTCCGTCCGTTCCGCAGGCCCCGCGTTCGCCGGTTGAACCCGCCCGCGTTTTCCGACATTTTGCGCGCCAATCAAAGAGCCGATCAACAGAGCAGGGGTGACCGCGATGCCGGACGATCAACCGAAGACCGCCTACACCCGCGTGATGCTGAAAATCAGTGGCGAGGCGCTGATGGGCGATCAGGGTTACGGGCTGCACCCGCCGACCGTGCAGCGCATCGCGCAGGAGGTGAAATCCGTGCGCGACATGGGGGTCGAGATCTGCATGGTGATCGGGGGCGGCAACATCTTTCGCGGGCTGGCAGGGTCGGCGCAGGGGATGGAGCGCACGACTGCCGATTACATGGGGATGCTGGCCACCGTGATGAACGCGCTGGCGATGCAATCGGCGCTGGAACAGATCGGGGTGTTCACACGGGTGGTGAGCGCCATTCCGATGGATCAGGTGTGTGAGCCCTATATCCGCAGGCGCGCAGTGCGGCATCTGGAGAAAAAGCGGGTGGTGATCTTTGCGGCAGGCACGGGAAACCCCTATTTCACGACCGATACGGCGGCAACGCTGCGGGCAGCCGAGATGGCGTGTCAGGCGATCTTCAAGGGCACGAAGGTGGACGGGGTTTATGATAAGGACCCGAAGAAACATGCCGATGCCAAACGCTATACCCATGTGACC
>JAAFHS010000282.1 GCA_013298485.1 Rhodobacterales bacterium | reverse complement strand
GCCCAAAGGGGCGAGGCGACAAGCATCAAAACCACCAGCAGAAACCGCATCGCCACCACCCCCGGATTGCACATGCGAAAGGATAGCGGCGGATTCGGGCGGAAGTTTGACCTTACCCTTGCGGCACGACCAGCGCCTTGTGCGACCCATCGCAATAGGGCGCGTTGGCGGTGTGTTTGCAGCCGCACAGAAAGGCGGTTTTCGCGGCCTCCACGCCGAATTTCAGCGGGGTGAAGGACGTTCCCTTGTGGCTGCCATCGCAATAGGGCTGGTTTTTGGATTGCCCGCAGGCGCACCAGAAATAGGATTTTTCACCCTCAAGCTCCACCTTATAGGGCGCTGGCTGGGCGATATGGGGGGCGTCGGACATGCGGGCTCTCCTGCTGGCTGATGGCGACGATGCGCCGACCCGGTCGCGTGCGTCAATCGGATTAGCGATGCGACCAGTCGTCGGGGTTCGCGCTGTCATTCGGCGACAGGCCCAGAATATCGCCATCGGTGGAACAGCCCAATCCCAGCACGGTGCGGTTGGCATAGGCGAAATAGGCCGTGACCTGATTGATCTCCAGGATCTCGCCATCGCTATAGCCCGCATCGCGCAGGGCCGTGACATCGGCCTCGGTCACAGCGGCAGGCGTCAGGGTCAGCACGCGCGCATATTCCATGGCCAGCTGTTCCGCCCGGCGCAGCGGGGCCGCCCCCGGATCGCGCGCCACAATCGCGGCCTTGATCGCATCACCGCGCGCCGCATCCCCCAAGAGGCGCTGCAACCCGGCAAAGTGATGGTCCACGCAATAGGCGCAGCTGTTCAGCGACGAGACCCAGACCCCCAGCACCTCCAGAAACCATTTCGGCACGGTGTTGGCGGCATGGTGCAGCGTGTATTTGTAGACGGCCATATGCGCCTCCATCGTGTGGGGGCGCAGGGAATGCATCATCATGATGTTGTCGACAGTGTCGCCGGGGCCTTTGACGCGGTCATACAGCGCGCGCAGCTTGCCGGTGGATTGCGCATAAGGCACGGTATCGATCCAGGGCATGGGTGGTCCTTTCGGGGCATGTCGGGGTGAGCCTGCGCGTGCAGTGTGCCCCGGTCAAGTGGGGCAGATTGAAGGCGTTACCAAAATCTGGTACCCTTGGCCAATCGGAGGGGACCATGGGCAAGAACACATCCATCGCATTGGGCGACCATTTCACCGAATTCCTGGCAGCCCAGGTCGCAACCGGGCGCTATGGCTCGGCGTCCGAGGTCATCCGCGCGGGGTTAAGGCTGCTGGAAGAGCGGGAGCAGGCGCTGGCGGAGTTGCGGGCGATGATCGCGGAGGGGGAGGCGAGTGGCGACACGATCCCGTTCGAACCGGACAAATGGCTGGCCGACTGGAAAGCGGAAATTCAGGCGAAAGAGTCTGTGAATGATCGTCACACTTCGCCCCGCCGCGCGTGAGGATCTCCGCGATATCTGGGTGTTTGGCCGGGATGAATGGGGCGAGGCGGCGGCGGACCGGTATTTTCATGATCTCAGCGTGGCGATTGACCGGTTCGGTGCGCATCCGTTTTTGGCACCCGCGAGCGAGGAATTGGGGTCTGGCTATCGCCGCCTCGTCTGCGCTGCACATGTGGTGTTTTATGTGGTGGAGGGCGAAAGCGTGGAGGTGATCCGCGTGCTGCACCAAAGCCGGGATGCGCGGGTTTGGATGGGGTGAGGTTGTAGCCCATCCGCTTGTGGCGTCAGACGAAACTCAACACTGCAGTTGACTAACAACCAAGCACAAGCCACGTCTACAGAGGGTAATCTTTGTCCAAGCCCATAAAGCCCCACTCAGCCATAGGTATATTATGAAACCCAAACTTGAGAAAAAGAATGCAAGCCTCTCTTGAACGGAACGTTATCTGGGTCAAGGTTTCCTCGCTTCCACTATCGAACAGCACATTCCAACTATTCTGAACTTTTAAAATGTGAGCGTCTTTGCTGTGAAACTGCAGCTTCTCGGCGTTCGAAGAGTTTATAGATTCCGCTAGTGCCCAATGTGACCCAACTTTCTTCATTTCGTCTGGCAGCCCTCTATAGATATCTAGAACTCCCATACGTTCATAGCTATCTGCACTTCGACGAAGCAGTGGTGCAACATCACCTTTTTCGGGGTCGTTAAATGATTTTACTCTTACAAAAGTTCCGCTTGCGACGAGTTCATCAATAAGTGGAAGAAAATCTCCGTCTGAAGTGTATATTGTACAATGCGTCATAGACTTTCGAAAGGAATGCTGCATTGCATCTACTGCTAATAAAACATCAACACCGCGCTGCTTATGAGGTCGTCCGCCTTTCTTATGGGTCAACTGGCCATTTCTCAATATGAACCCATTGGTCTTCTCGGTATTCAAAAGAAAATCTGGAGTCTTTCCATTGTTGTCAGCATAGTAAACAAATCTTCTACTATGGGGTTGCCAGCCTGGAGACGAATAGCCTGTTCCGATTACGTATTCAAATCTGATGAGCTTGGTTTCTGAATTTTCCAAACCCAATAACTTGGCCTGATACTCGATTGTCTTCTGCACATTATCAGCGTCGATAAATGCAATCCACCGTCACATCAACGATATCCCCTGCCGACAGCTCCGCGAAGCCCTCGTCCACGAACAGGTTCCCGTCGATCTCGGGTGCGTCTGCCATCGTCCGGCAGGTCGCCCCGTCATCGTCCACCGTGTCCACGATGACGGGCAGCACTTTTCCAACCTTGCCTGCCAGTTTTGCCGCCGAAATCCCTTGGGCTTTTTCCATAAAGCGATCAAACCGCTCCTGTTTCACCTCTGCCGCCACGTGATCCGGCAGGGCGTTCGACCGTGCGCCTGCCACGTTTTCGTATTGAAAACACCCTACACGGTCCAGCTGGGCCGCATCCAGCCAATCGAGCAGCACCTGAAATTCCGCCTCCGTCTCGCCCGGATAGCCCACGATGAACGTGCTGCGCAGGGTGATATCGGGGCACACCGACCGCCAGGCCGCGATCTCATCCAGCGTCTTTGCCGCCGCCGCAGGCCGCGCCATGCGGCGCAAGACACCCGGATCGGCATGCTGGAACGGGATGTCGAGGTAGGGCAGCACCAGACCATCTGCCATCAGGGGCACAAGGTCGCGCACATGCGGGTAGGGATAGACGTAATGCAGCCGCACCCATGCCCCCAGCCGCCCCATTTCGCGCGACAGATCGGTGATATGGCTGCGCACCTCGCCGCCCTTCCAGGGGTGGGCGTCATGCTTGCGGTCCACGCCGTAAGCGGAGGTATCCTGCGAAATCACCAGCAGTTCCTTCACCCCCGCCTCCACCAGCTTTTCCGCCTCACGCAGCACGGCATGGGCGGGGCGCGACTGCAACAGCCCGCGCATGTCGGGGATGATGCAGAACTTGCACTTGTGGTTGCAGCCTTCCGAAATTTTCAGATAGCTGTAATGGCGCGGTGTCAGAGATACGCCCGTCGCGGGCAAAAGATCGATGAACGGATCGGGGCTGGGGGGCACGGCCCCATGCACCGCATCCAGCACCGCCTCGTACTGATGCGGCCCGGTCACCGCCAGAACCCGCGGATGCGCGCCCGTGATGTAATCGGGTTCCGCCCCCAGGCAGCCCGTCACGATCACCCGGCCGTTTTCGCGCAGCGCCTCGCCGATGGCCTCCAGGCTTTCGGCCTTGGCGCTGTCCAGAAACCCGCAGGTGTTCACGATCACCGCATCCGCCCCCTGATAATCGGGCGAAATCGCATACCCTTCGGCGCGCAGGCGCGTCAGGATCCGCTCGCTGTCCACCAGCGCCTTGGGACAGCCGAGGCTGACCATACCGATGGTCGGCTGGCCCGGTCGGCGGGCATCGGGAACGGCGGCACGGGCCAGATCGGGGCGGAGGTTGGGCGGGTTCTGTGACATGGGGGCGATATAGCGGATGCCCGGCTCCGTGGCGAGTCCACCCTATTTCACGGTCCCACAACATCCGCGGGGATATTGCGTTTTGTTTTGGCCAGATAAAAAAGACCAAAAACAGGCCGTGCGGGAAGCAGACGGGACCAGAACACATCTGCCCATCACTTCAGGCTTGAAGCTGTCAGAGCCTCTCTCCCGCCCTGACACGGATGACCGGAGAGGAGGGGCTTCCGGCATGCTTGTCGGTCTTGATGGCCCCCACCCCGACCCTCCCCACAAAGGGGGAGGGGAGGCGCCAGGTGCCTTTCATCCGGGTCGATCCGAACGACGCCTCAATCCTCCAGCACAAACGTGACCATCATATTGACCTGCCACTGCGTGATCTTGTTGTCCCGGACGCTCACC
>JAAFHS010000278.1 GCA_013298485.1 Rhodobacterales bacterium | reverse complement strand
ACTCGCGACTGGCCGTGTCAGTTTCAGGGTAAAACTGCGGCTGCCGTCCTCGGTGAACAACGGTCCATATGACGCAACGTCAGTCGGTTCCGCACAGAATGACTTCACCCGCACCTCGCCCTGCACGCCGAATGATCCGGCCAGCACGCCCACGCAAATCCGGTCCGTCATCGCCCTGCCCCCTCGCAGTACCCGCCATCATTCCAGCGCCCGCCGTGATCCAGGCACCGCTCAACCTGCGCCGCTTGCGCGAACTTCATCCCCGCCGCGAAAGACCCTGCACACAGCGCCAGCGTGATGGCGCGGCGCAGCAGCCCAAGGCCCGGGATCATTCCCAGCATATGGCCGTACCTCTTTGTCCTGCGGACCCTTTGTTGATCATCAGCGCCGCTCCATCCACAGGTCCCGCGCCCGCATTTCCCAGCCTGCGCGTTCCAACTCGGGCGTGTCGTGATCGGCCTCGGGCCAGCCCACACACAGATACCCGATGAAGCCCCAACCATCCGGCACGTCAAGGTCTGCGCATAATCGCACAGGGTCCAGGATCGACACCCAGCCCACCCCCAGCCCTTCGGCCCGCGCCGCCAGCCAGAACAGCGTGATCGCCCCCACCACCGAATAGGCCCGCGCCTCGGGCATCGTGCCTGCCCCCAGCCCCGCGCCCTTGGGCGTTGCATCATCGCAGAACACCGCCAGATGCACCGGCGCCTCGCGCATCCCCGACAGCTTCAATCCCGCGTACAGCCGGGCCTTGTCGCCTGCGTAAGACGACAGGGCCTGCGCATTCGCCGCCGCGAAATTCGCAATCACGGCATCCCGGCAGGTCGGGCTTTCCACCCGGATCAACCGCCACGGTTCGGACAGGCCCACCGATGGGGCAAGCCGGAATGCGGAAAGGCAGCGGTCCAGAACCGCTGCCTCCACCGCATCGCTACGAAAGCGGCGCACATCGCGCCGCCACCGCATCAATCGCGCCAGATCGTCACGGAAGCCTTGGGAAAAGCTGCCGTTCATCCCCTGCGCTTATTCTTCCGCAGGGGCTGCCGCGCGCGCCGCTTTCTTCGCGGCCAGATCGGTCATGCGCTTGCCCGGAACGGCGGCCTTGGGGTTCGAGCGCACGGCTTTGGGGCGCGCGCCAGCGGCTTCCAGAAAGCGTGCCACGCGGTCGGTCGGCTGTGCGCCCTGACCCAGCCAGTGGTTCACGCGGTCCATGTCCATTTTCACGCGGTTCTCATCGTCCTTGGCCAGCAGCGGGTTATAGGTGCCCAGCTTTTCCAGGAACCGGCCATCGCGCGGCATACGGCTGTCGGTCGCCACGATCGAATAATACGGGCGCTTCTTGCTGCCACCACGGGCCAGACGGATTTTCATCGACATAACAGTAGTCTCCTTAGGTAGGGTGGGTTTTCAACCCACCATTCGGGTTGGTTATTTCTGCAGTTTCTCGTGATGCCTGATGACTTCGGAAATGATGAAGGTCAGGAATTTCTTGGCCAGATCAGGGTCCAGATCGGCCTCTTTCGCCAGCTGATCCAGCCGCGCCATCTGGCGCGCCTCGCGCGCGGGGTCCGACGCCGGCAGGTCATGTTCCGCCTTCAGCCGCCCCACGGCCTGCGTCTGTTTGAACCGCTCGGCCAGCGTGTAGACAAGGATCGCATCCAGCCGGTCGATGCTTTCGCGGTGGTCGCGCAGCAATGCCGCCGCACGCGTGGTCACGTCACTCATAGCGGCTCTCCCTTGCCGGAATGGCGGTAAATCTCCAGGTCCGGCTCGGCACGCGCCGCCTCGGCTGCCAGGTCGCGCACCGCCCCCAGCCGGATCGCCAGGCGCGCCGATGCCACATTGCCTGCATCGATGTAACTCACAAAGCCCCCCGCCCCGAACAGGGCCACCGCATGCGGCAGCACCGCAAGGGCCGCCTCATGTGCATAGCCATTCCCTTCGGTAGCGGCGGTCAGCACCCAGCCGATCTCCGGCTCCGGATCGCCCATTTCCTGCCACAGGTAAATCCAGCCAAGCGGCGCATCATCCGACCGGAGGGTCAGCGTCCACATCCCGGCCCCGCGCAGCATCCAGCCCGCGATGCCCTGACAGAAATCCGCGAATGCCCCATCCGGCGTGAACGGCCCGCCCATGAACACCGCGCGATCCGAGGTAAAGACATCGTGGTAGGCCGGATAATCCCCGATCACGGGTGCCCTCAGGCGCAGCCGTGCCGTTTCGATCACCGGAACAGTCGCCGCGACCGCCGCCGCAATCGCCGCCGCGCGCCCCTGCGGTGCCTGCAACCAAGCTTCGGTCATGCCGCAACCCCCGCCGCCGGATGCCGCCAGATATGCATCGCGCCGAACTGCGGATGCACGTAGTCGCGCTCGTAAGCGCAGCCCAGCCGCTGCGCCAAGGCGATGGAGCGCGCATTGCCCGGATCAATCAGGCTGATCGCCGTCGTCCAGCCCAGCGTGCCATAGGCATAGTCCCGTGCCGCAATCGCGGCTTCGCGCGCCAATCCTTTGCCCTCAACCCCCGCATCCCAGACCGTCCAGCCCAGCTCCTGTTCGGGCCAGCCTTCGGGAAACCACGGTCCCGTCATGCCGTAAGGCGCATCCGTCGCGGGGTCCGCGAAGACGAACATCCCATAGCCCCGCATCATCCAGTGCCCGCCCAGATGGCAGAACGACCGCCACGCCAGATGCCGTTCCACCGGCCCGCCGATGAAGCGCGCCCGGTCAGACCCCATGCAGTCCGCCCAGATGTCGAAATCCGACGCACGCGGCAGACGCAGGGTCAACCGTTCCGTCCGCAGCATCGGCGCGCCCTGCAGCGTCATCATGCCAGCCCCCGCAGATCATGCCGGATCACCACATCGGTCGCATCCTGCCCCGGCAGGCCCGCATCGATCACGCCCCCCAGCCGCAGGCCCAGCGCGATCGACCGCGCATTGCCCGGATCGATGTAATTCACCAGCCGGTCCCAGCCAAAGCTGGCCCGCGCCCAAACCATCACCGCGCGCGCCGCCTCCATCGCCACGCCACGCCCCTCGGCCCGTAACCCATCAGTGGCCATTGCCCGACCTCGGACGCAAACATCCGCCAGGCCGCCGCCCGGTCGATCGGCCCGCCCTCCCAGACCGATCGTTCCGATGCCGCAAACGCCGCGCGCGGCTCGAAATCGGCCATCACCGGCATCCGCAGCGTCAGGCGTTCGGTGTGCAGCGTGGGGGCCATCATGCGATGCCCGCCTCAGTCAGTGTTGCCCCATCCAGCACAGGCCGCGTGAACGTCCGGTCATAGCGGCGGATGAAGCGGTGCTTTACCGCATAGGCATAGGCCACCTGACATTCTGGATCAGCGGCCATGCGCGTGCGGTAATCCTCATAGGCTGCCAGCGACGGAAAGCTGAACATCGCCCAGGCCACATCACTGGCCCCCTCGGCCGGCAGGAAATAACCGTGATGCATGCCCCCCATGCGGTTCACAAGGCCGATCCAGACACGGCCATAAGCCTCAAACGCCGCAACCTGATCCGGGTCGATCTCATAGCGCAGGGTGCAGGTGATCATGCGCCACTCACCGCCCGATTTTTCTGCGAAAAACCAACAATACGCATGGCACAAACCGCGCCATCCGGAATTTTCGCAGAAAATTCAAAGTCCCGCTGCATCATTTCTTCTTCATCAATCCCGACAGCCCCGCTGGCAGGGTCAGCCCCTTCGGCATCCCCATTCCCGGCAGCCCGCCACGCATCGCCTTGGCCGCCTCTTCCAGCTGCGCCGGATCCATCTTTGACGGGTCCGGCAAACCGCCTTTCCCCATCATCGCCTTCATCGCCTGTTTCATCATGCCGCCCTTGCCCATGGACTTCATCATGTCGGCCATCTGGCGGTGCTGTTTCAGCAGTTTGTTCAGGTCCGACACATCCAGACCCGCCCCCGCCGCGATCCGCTTTTTCCGGCTGGCCGCCAGAATATCCGGGTTTGCGCGCTCCTTCTTCGTCATCGAATTGACCAGTGCGATCTGCCGCTTGATCATCCGGTCATCAAAGCCCGCCTCGGCCGCCGCCTTCTGCATCTTGCCCATGCCCGGCATCATCCCCATGACGCCCTGCATGCCGCCCATCTTCAGCATCTGTTCCATCTGCGCCTTGAGGTCATTCATGTTGAACAACCCCTTGGCGAAACGTTTCGCCATGCGTTCGGCCTGTTCCGCCTCGAATGTCTCGCGCGCCAGCTCCACCAGCGCCACGATGTCGCCCATGCCAAGGATGCGGCCCGCCACGCGTTCGGCCTCGAACGTCTCCAGCGCGTCCATCTTTTCGCCAAGACCGACAAAGCGGATCGGCTTGCCCGTCACC